>CAZLNF010000088.1:0-7289 GCA_964560885.1 uncultured Actinomyces sp.
CCGGCCATGAGCTCGGTGCGCATCTCGTCGTAGACGCGCTTGGCAGCCTTGAGGTGCTCGGCGGGTACGCCGCTGGTGAGGAGCAGCTCGTCGGCCCAGGACAGGCACAGGTCGCCGAGGAGGATGGCCGCGCCCACGCCGAAGGCCTCGGGGGAGCCGAGCCACTCCGACCCACGGTGCAGCATGGCGAAGCGGTGGTGAGCCGAGGGCATGCCGCGTCGCGTGTCTGAGCCATCCATGACGTCGTCGTGGATGAGGGCGCAGGCCTGGAGGAATTCCAGGGCCGCCGCCGCACGCAGCGCCTCCTCGGTGTCGGCGCCGCCGGCACCGCGGTAGCCCCACCAGCAGAATGCGGGGCGCAGGCGCTTGCCGCCGCTGAGCAGGTCGGTGACCGCTTCCACCAGGGGGTCGAGGTCGTCGCTGACGCCGTCGAGGATCTCGCGCTGGGTCGAGATGAAGTCGTCGACGGCCTTCTGCACCCGGGGGCGCAGGTCATCGGCGTCGAGCGGGGAGGTCACCCCTTGAGCCTAGGGGCAGCCCAGGTGACCGGCGACCCGCGTGAGGAGCCCGCGCAGCCCGCACGCCCACGCAGGAGGGTGCCTAGCCCGGGCCGGCGCGCCCGATCGCCTCGGCCACGATCTCCGCACTGATGCCCACGAGCGGGAGTCCACCGCCGGGGTGGGAGGACCCGCCGACGAGGTAGAGGCCGGGCACGGGGGAGATGTTGGCCGGTCGGAGGAAGGCTGCGCGCGTGCCGTTGCTGCTCGAGCCGTAGATCGATCCGCCCGGTGCGCGCACATCGCGCTCGAGGTCGGCGGGCGTGCGGATCTCGCGCCAGAGCAGCCGGTCGCGCACGTCGAATCCGCGCCGCGCCATCACCTCGAGCACGTGGTCGGCGTAGCTCTCGCGGATCGCATCCCAGTCCACCGGGCCCTGGCGTGGGGCATTGACGAGCACGAACCACGACTCGTGATCGTCGTCCGGGCGCATGCGCGGGTCGTCGGGTGCGCAGACATAGATGGTGGGATCCGCGACAGGCCTGCCGCCGAAGACGGCATCGAACTCCGCGTCGTAGTCGTCGGGGAACCACACGTTGTGGTGGCGCAGCCCGGGTGTGCGTCCGCGCACCGCGAGCAGCAGGACGAAGCCCGACAGCGACGGAGTGGCACGACGGAGTGTGCGCAGGGGCTTGCGCCCACGCGGATCATCGACCATGCGGGAGTAGAGGGTGTCCGCATCGGAGTTGGCGACGACGATGTCGGCAGCGATGTGCTCGCCATCGGCGGTCTCGACGCCGGTCACCCCCGCGGCATCGGTCGTGATGCGGCTGACGTCGACTCCGGTGCGCATGTCCACGCCCCGCTCGTCGCAGCGCGCCACGAGCGCATCGGCAAGGGTCGCGAGACCGCCGCCCAGGTGCCAGGCCCCGAATTCCTGCTCGACGTAGGGCACGGTCATGAGCGCAGCAGGGGCCTTGCGCGGATCCGATCCCTGGTACGTCGCGTAGCGGTCGAGCATCATCACCTGGCGCGGGTCGCGCAGTTGCTTGCGCCCGAGTCTGCGCAGGCTGGTGAAGGGGGCGACCGCCTTGACCTCGCGCGGATCGGTCGCGAGCCTGACGAGCGTGCCCGCACCCGCGAGCGGTGACTGGATGAAGGGCCGCCGCGTGATGCGCCACACCTCGGCGGCGCGCGCCATGAGGCCGCGCCAGTCCTCCGTCGCGGTCCCACCCAGTTGCTCGCCCATGGCTCGGGCAATGCGCGCGGGATCGGTGCCGGGCACCTCGAGTGCGCTGCCGTCAGGGAAGCGGTAGGCGAAGGCGGTGTCGAGTGGCTGGATGTCGACCGACTCCTCGAGGGCCTTGCCGGTCTTGAGGAAGAGGTCGCGATAGACGGCCGGGAGGGTGAAGAGGCTCGGCCCCGTGTCGAAGACGAAGCCGTCTCGCTCGTATCGCGCCAGTTTGCCGCCGAATCTCGGCCCCTGCTCGAGAAGCGTGACCTCGTGTCCCTTGACCTTGAGTCGCGCAGCAGCGGCCATGCCGCCCACTCCGCCTCCGATCACGACAACGCGAGCCACATGGTCAGCGTAGGACGGTGCCTCAACCCAGCGACCAGAGGATCGCCGCCGCTGCGATCCCAGGAGCTGCGAAGACCCAGCCCCAGCGCGCGGTCGCCGCGACGACAGAGTCCCGGTATCCGTAGAGGATCGACAACTGCGGAGGGAAGAACGCCGGAATCGTGAAGCCGAAGAGCACGAACGCGATGGCGATCTCCGGTGTCGGTGCGAGCAGCGCCGCGGGCACGAAGAGCAGGATGCGCACGGCGCTGAGCAGGGCCCAGGTCCGCACGCCGGGTCGCCACGGAATGCGCTGAGAGGGATGCAGCACTGATCCGACGAAGACAGCGGCACCGGAGAGGGCGAGGAGCGGCGCGGCCCACTCCAGTGCCGTGGCGGTCCAGCTGGGCGTCTCCCTCGTGACGTTGAGAAGCAGTCCGATTCCCAGGGCGATGACGGGTGCCTGGTCGATCCACGAGGTGCGCATCCGCTGTGGCGTGGGGGCATTGCGCCGGAGGATCCACGTGAAGAAGCCGAAGATGACGATGTAGATGCGATCGACAATCACGGCGAAGACCGCGCCCGGTGCACCAGCAATGGCGGTTGCCACGGGGATGACCCAGAAGCCGCCATTGGCATTGGCCGACCATCCACGCAGCACCGCGCGCCCGGCCCGGTCCGAGCCGCGCGGAGTGGTCCACCATGCGACCGCCATGATCGCGAACGTGAACCCCGCAGCGAGGAGTGGCCAAGCGAGGTCGGCAATGCCCTCCAGGCGCCACGCGGCGAGGAGGGAGACGCCGACGGACACGATGACGATCTGCCAGCGGATGACGAGCCGCCAGGCACCGGCCAGGCGCACACTGCGCGAGCTCGCCACCCCGATCGCTGCTCCCAGCGCGTAGGCGAGGACGACGGCGAGTCCGATCATCGGCGAATCACGGCAGCGGCCGCCCCCGCCAGGTGAGAGTGCCGGCGCGATGCCGATGCAGCGAGGTCAGGATGAGGCCGGCGAAGGTGGTAATCGAGACGGGCTGCAAGAGGATGTCGGGCCATATCCGCTCGCCGGTACGCCGAGCCACGACGTAGCGTCCGAGGACGCCCGAGGCGTAGCCCGCCACACCCCATGCGCGAGTAGCGCGGCCGGGACCGAAGAGAGCGAAGAGCGGCGGAGCGACGTAGGCGAGAGTCATCACCGAGATGAGGCCGTAGGCCACCGGAGTGGGCTGAACGGCGGACCACACGGACTTGGTGTAGCCGTCGTAGATCTCCTGCCAGTCGTCGTACATCCGGCAGGACGCGACCGCGCTGCCGTCGGCCGGTGCGCCCTGGAAGCCCGCGCGCTTGAGCGCACGCAGCACGCCGACGTCCTCGAGGATCAGGTCGGCGACGGCCGAGTGCCCGCCGCTGATGCGATAGGCGCGGGCGTCGACGACGAGGAACTGCCCGACTGCGGCGGCCATGGAGGGGTAGTGGCTGCGCTCGGTGATCCGGATGGGCAGGGCGGTGACCCACGACCACACGACGAGGGGCTGCGTGATCCGCTCAGCCGCCGTAACGGCGATCTGCCGCGGGTAGGGAGAGAGCAGGTCGAGGCCGCCCTCGCGCATGTGGTGGATCGTGGAGGCGACGGCCCGTGAGCTGAGCTGCACGTCGGCGTCGACGAAGACGAGTACATCTCCCGTGGCCTCCTGCGCGAGCCGGTGACATGCCCAGGACTTGCCGAGCCAGCCGGCAGGGGGGAGGTCGTCGGGTCCGTCGATGATCTTGACGCGCGGATCGGATCCCACGACCTGGCGGATCACGTCACCGGTGCCGTCGGTCGAGCCGTCGTCGAGGATGAGGATCTCGAGGTCGGGCAGGCCTTCCTGGGCCAGCAGGGAGCGCAGCGTCGGCGTGATGCGGTGTGCTTCGTCTCGTGCGGGCAGCAGGATCGAGACGCGCTCGGCCACGGTGACGGTCTCGTCTCGCGGGCGCCGGATCATGCGCATGTTGACAGCGGTGTGCGCGGTGAGCATCGCCGCGGTGATCGCCCCCGAGCCCGCCACTGCGCGCGCAAGGCGACGCACGCCCTTGCTCATGGGCGCCTCGTCCAGCTGATCCAGGCCCAGGGGATGACGACGGCGCCCATGATGATCCCGCCCCACAGGGCGACCCAGGGACGGCCGAAGAAGACCGCGTTGCCGAGCACGTTGGAGAAGTAGACCCAGGCCAGCATGAGCGTCGGCACGCCGTCACCCGTGGCCTTGCGCGCGGGCAGGCGCGACAGCAGCGTCATGATGATGAGTGCCGTGATGATCCAGCCGACGTAGTTGGTCAGCGGGATCCCAGGGATCCCCGGGAGTCCAGGATCGGGTGAGTCCCAGGTCCAGTGACCCTCGCCGACCATCTGCGGGTCGAGGAAGAGGTCCCATGCGGCCAGGAGCCATGCGCCGAAGACCACGACCCCGGCCCGCGTGCGCGAGATGCGCTGGGCCGCGAGCAGCGCGGGGTAGGACATCATCGCCCAGGCCATCATCACGATGATCGGGACGCCGATGAGGGTGGGTCCCAGCGTGTCGCTGTAGGAGTAACTGCCGAAGGGGAAGCCTGTCGCGACGCCCACGGCCTCCATCGCCCCGCCGACGCCCGCTGCGATCGCGACGTAGCCGAGTGCCCAGGCCCACCCGCGCGTGAGCCAGGCGTGGCTCGCGGAGGCGAGGAAGAAGCTCACCACGGTCGCGATGGTGAGGAAGTTGCGCGCTGGCTCGGCGAGCAACCAGATGATCTGGCCACCGATCGTGATGCCAGCGAAGAGCCAGGGCAGCCACTGCCAGCTCACGGGCAGGCGTCGGCCGTCGGAGTGAGGGCCTTGATAGACGCGGATGCTCATGTGCTCGCCCGTCGCGATGCTGTCTCGCGCACGAGCGCCGTGGTGACAGCGGGCACGTCCCACATGGGCGCGTGTCCGCAGTTCCACAGCACCTGCCACTGGGCGTGGGTGGGAGCGAGGTCGCGCTGCTGGAATCGCGGAGCCGGGAGGAGCCGGTCGTTGTCCCCGAAGGCGATCGTGACCGGGACCTCATCGGGGATGCCCGCGGCGCGATCGAAGCGGCGGTGCAGCGCGCCGTCGTGAGCCTGCGCGAAGCCCCGGGCATCGGACTGGGCGTAGGCCGCGTCGACAGCGACCCGATAGGGGACGGTGCCGGCGCGCTCGGCCCCGGTGCGCACGAGCGCCCGGCGCAGGGGAGCGACGCGCATGATGGCCGGGATGAATCTCCTCGTGGCTACGGCCGCCTTCCGGTTGAACTGGATCGCACCCATGGGCTCGCGAATCGGCTCCCACAGTCCGGCAGGGCACAGTGCCGTGACGCTCTCGGCTCGACCGTCGGCGGCGGCCTCGAGCGCCGTCCATCCGCCGAGCGAATTGCCCACCAGGTGGGCGCGGTCGATATCGCGCTCGTCGAGGAAGGCGCCGACGGCTCGAGCCATCTCGGTGGCGGGTGTCTCGCTCTGCCCCGGGATCGGATCGGAGTCCCCGTGGCCCGGCAGGTCCACGGCGTACACCGTGAAGTCGCGGGACAGGTCATCGACGACGAGATCCCAGCATCGGCGTGACGATGCGAGCCCGTGGATGAGCACGAGCGGAGGCCCCGAGCCCGCACTGTCGAAAGCGAGACTCGGGATGGGTGCGTCGCCCATTGCCTGGGACATGCGACCTCCTCCTCGTCCGGACACACCCTAGGCCGATGCACCGGCAGGGGTATCTCGCGGGACTACGCTCGCCACGAGGAGGTGGGGTGTGGGGCGATCCCGGTCGACGGAGGACCACATTCCGCCGAGGCCACCCCTGCCTGCCCCTTTCGACACGCCGGATCACGTCTCCCCGGCGTTCCGTCGCATCGGCGGCTATGCCTGGCGCATTGCCGCGATCGGGGTGGTGCTCTGGGGGCTGCTCCTGCTCATCACCCCGCTCCAGACCCTGATCCTCGCGCTCTTCTTCGCGCTCCTGGTCGCCGCGTGGCTCATGCCGCTCGTCAACCTGCTCGCCAAGTCGATGCCCCGCTGGCTGGCCGCGGTCATCTCACTCGTCACCTTCGCCGCGGCCGTCGCGGTGGTGGTGACCTTCATCGGACTGCAGACCGTGTCCCAGTGGGAGGGCATCTCCGCAGCCTTCAACCAGGGCGTCTCCGACCTGCAGACCTGGTTGCGCGAAGGGCCGCTTCAGATCACGGATGCCCAGCTCACCAGCATCTACGTCCAGGTCGAGGACTTCATCCGGTCCTCCGGCGGGGATATCGCACTGGGGGTCCTCTCCGGGGTAGGCAGCGTCCTGGGAGTGGGCACGGCCCTTGCCGCAGGGGTCTTCATCCTGATCTTCGTCCTCATCCAGCCACGCGAGATCTTCGGCTGGTTCGTGCGGTGGATGCCCGCCCGCAATCGCGAGGTGATCGGCCAGACGATCCGCATCGCCTGGCGCGGCTTCTCGCAGTACTCGCAAGGCCTCGTGCTCGTGGCCATCACCAACGCCACCCTGGTGACGATCGTGCTGCTCATCATGGGCGTGCCGCTCGCGATCCCTCTCGGGATCATCGTGTTCTTCGGCGCCTTCATCCCCTACATCGGCGCGCCGATCGCGATGCTTCTCGCGGCGTTCGTCGCGCTCGTGACCGATGGTCCCCTCGCGGGTGCGCTCGTCATCGCCCTGATCTTCGTCATCGGTCAACTCGAGGGCAATGTGCTGCAGCCGCTCATCATGGGGCAGACGGTCAATCTCCATCCGGTGGCGATCGTGCTCGTCACTGCCACGGGTGCGGCGTACTTCGGCCTCATCGGGGCACTGATCGGCGTGCCGCTGGCGGCCGGTGTCTACGGCGCGATGCGCTATCTCAGCGGTCCCGTGCGCATGGATGACGGATCGCCGCCTCAGCCCGCTCCTCCCGGTGAGGGGACCTTCTAGCGCTCACCCGATCTGCTCACGTGCCGTGGCATGCTCGGGGCGTGTCCGGCAGCCATGCGCATTCGCTGACGCGCTGGGCGTGGCTGTCCATCGCCGCCGCCGTCGTCACCATCGGCATGAAGACGGTCGCCTATCTCCTCACCGGCTCGGTGGGCCTGCTCTCGGATGCCCTCGAGTCGGTGGTCAACCTGGTGGCCGCGATCCTCGCGCTCATCGCGATCGCCGCGGCGGCGAAGCCCGCGGACGAGCGCCACCACTTCGGCCACGGCAAGGCGGAGTACCTCTCCGCGGGCGC
>CAZLNF010000089.1:0-7231 GCA_964560885.1 uncultured Actinomyces sp.
AGAGTGAGACCCCTTTCCAGGTCCATCAGGATATCACGGGCATCAGGAGCACCACTCCGCGTCCCGAGGACCCCACCCGCTAGTCTGAAGGGGTCGCCGTATGTGCGACCGGACGTCGATATGCGGCGACCGACGCATCCGCAGGAGCACCACGTGATCGCTGTGCGCAGGCGCCTCGCCCGCAGACTCGCCCTCGTCGCGACGGTTGTCGCCGTCACCCCCATGCTTGCCGGCTGCTGGCAGGGTTTGGGCGCAAGCACGACGATGCAGAACTCCATGAATTCGGGCAACGGCACCCAGGAGATCGTCGGATCCCTGCGCATCGAGAACGCCACCATCGTGCGCAACGACACCGGCCGCGCGTCGCTCGTCATGGCCGTGTTCAACCAGGGGGACGCACCGGACACCCTGGCAGGGGTCACGGTCGACGGCCAGCCGATCGCGGGCACCGCGGTGACGATCGAGCCCGGCTCCTACGCGACGTTCGGATACGGCGCCGAAGGCGCTCCCGCCGAAAACTTCCTCCTCATCGAGAGCCTTGCGACACCCGCGGGCGCCTACTCCCCCGTGACCTTGACCTTCACCACCAACGGCATCACGGAGTTCACCTCGCTCGTGGTGCCGGACGTGGGCTACTACGCGGGCTACGTGCCGACAGGCTGAGCCGCCCTAACCGGCCTCGAGCTATTCGGCTTCGTACTTGTAGCCCAGGCCGCGCACGGTGAGAATCAGCGTGGGGTTGCGGGGATCCTCTTCGATCTTGGCGCGCAGGCGCTTCACGTGGACATCCAAGGTCTTGGTGTCCCCGACGTAGTCCGAGCCCCACACCCGATCGATGATCTGGCCCCGGGTGAGCACGCGGCCCGCGTTGCGGACGAGCAGCTCGAGCAGGTCGAATTCCTTGAGAGGCATCGCGAGGGTCTTGCCGCGCACCGCCACGACGTGGCGATCTACGTCGATGCGCACCGGTCCGGCCTCGAGGACGCTCGGCAGCATCTCCTCCGGCTCTCCGCGGCGACGCAGGACGGCCCGGATACGCGCGACAAGCTCACGGGAGGAAAACGGCTTCGTGACGTAGTCATCGGCACCGAGCTCCAGGCCGACGACCTTGTCGACCTCACCGTCCTTGGCAGTGACCATGATGATGGGCACCGCTGATCGCTGACGCAGCGTGCGGCAGACCTCGGTGCCGGAGATGCCGGGCAGCATGAGGTCCAGCAGCACGAGATCGGCACCGTGCCGGTCGAACTCATCCAAAGCGGTGGCACCGTCAGCGGCGACACCGACCTCGTAGCCCTCACGCCTCAGCATGAAGGACAGCGCATCGGAGAAGGACTCCTCGTCTTCCACCACTAGGACTCGTGTCACCGAGTTCCCTCCGCTTCCTTATCCGCGTTCCATCCCTGAGCGATCCCCAGCGCCACCAGGTCGCCGTCCACGCTGCCGTTGGCCAGCGGGAGGCGCAGGGTGAAGGTCGACCCCACCCCGGACTCAGACCACACCGCCACGTCTCCCCCGTGGTTCTCGCACACGTGCTTGACGATCGACAGTCCCAGACCCGTGCCACCCGTGGCACGCGAGCGCGCGGGGTCCGCCCGATAGAAGCGCTCGAAGATTCGGTCCAGATCATGGGACGCGATCCCGATGCCCTGGTCCTTGACGTCGATCTCCACCATCCCGCTGTCGGTGCGCGCGGCGACAGCCACCCGGGTGTGATCAGGCGAATACGTGACCGCGTTGCTCACGAGATTGCGCAGAGCTGTGAGGACCTGCTGGCGGTCGCCGACCATCTCGGCTCCGGGTGCGCCGATGACGACGAGTTCGATGCCGCGAGCGTCAGCGAAGGGGCGCACCTCGTCGACGGCCTGGACGATCACCGAGTCGATCTCGAAGACAGCGGCGCGCGCGAGAGGATCGTCGCCCTGCAGGCGCGACAACTCGATGATGTCGTTGATGAGCGAGGCGAGGCGTGACGACTCCACGATCATCCGCTCGGCAAAGCGCTGCACGCTCTCCTGGTCTTCCGCGGAGCTGAGAATCGCCTCCGCGAGGAGTGCGAGCGCGCCCACCGGCGTCTTGAGCTCATGGCTCACGTTGGCGACGAAGTCCCTGCGCACCGCATCGACGCGACGCTCCTCGGCAAGGTCCTCGACGAGGACGACGTACGTGCCGCCTGTCAGCGGAGCGACGGTGGCCTTCAGGTCGAGCATGCCTCGCCCCAGCGGGGGTCGGCGTACACGGATCTCACGGTCCTGCGCCACACCCCGCTCGGCACAGGCACGGATGAGTTCGTAGACATCGACCACGGCCAGGGCATCCCTGCGCACCAGCCCCAGCGCCTCGGCCCGCGGCGTCGTCCGCAGGACATTGCCGTCGGCATCGACCACCAGCGAGGCCATGGGCAAGACATTGAGTAGGGCCACGACATGGTCGGGGATCATGCGTCCCGGGGAGCTCCCCGCAGGCGGCTGGGCCGCGCCACCGGGCCGCACCGCCACGGCGGGGGTTGAGCGCGCGGGGCGACCGGCCATGGGGCCACGATAGGCGCCCCCCTGCCCGGCGCACCCCCGGCGCCGCCTGCTGGCGCCAGGATTGTCCGATCGTTCACCACCGGGTGGCGACCGTTCACCTCATGCTCGATGCCCGTTCACCTACGCTGTCCACCATGACTCACCGGGAGGTGCCGCATGCGTGAGGCGTTCACAGCTGAGCTCGATGCCATCAGTGACGACCTGGTCCACTTGACTCGTCTGGTCGGTTCGGCGATGAATCGCGCCACGCAGTCACTCCTCGACGCCGACCTCCGCCTCGCGGAGGAGGTCATCGCCGCCGACGAGCAGGTCGACGTCATCACGTCGGAGATCGAGGAGAAGTGCTTCGACGTCATCGCCCTCCAGGCACCTGTCGCCTCGGACCTGAGGATCGTCATTGGTGCGTTGCGGATCGCCTCGTCACTCGAGCGCATGGGTGACCTCGCGGAGCACGTCGCCAAGCAGGCGCGCATGCGCTACCCCGCCCCCGCCATCCCGCAGGAGCTCCGCGGCACCTTCGCGGAGATGGGCGGCATCGCAGAAGCGATCGTCTCCCAGACAGGTGCGGTCATCGCGACCAAGGACGTCGCTCTCGCGACTGACATCGCACGTCACGACGAGCAGATGGACCACCTCCATCGGGAGCTGTTCACGATCGTCTTGTCGCCGTCGTGGAAGCACGGCGTAGAAGCAGCCATCGATGTGACCCTGCTCTCCCGCTTCTATGAGCGCTACGCCGACCACGCGGTCTCCGTGACCCGCCGGGTCGTGACGATCGTCACGGGAGAGCCCTATGCCGGGGTCACCCTCAACGCCGGTCGCTGACCTCCCACGGACACTTCCGGCCTGGCGGGGCGGCAGAGCCGCCCCTGTCCGGCTGGCTGGCGCGAAGTTTGGGTAGAAAGTGCCCTGCCAGGGCGGGATCTACCCAAAGTTCGCCCGCGAAACGAGCACCGCGCCTCACGGACGGGTCTCGGCGACGCCTTGAGGCTCCTCACGGGGCCGGGGTGCCCAGCCTGGGGGAATAGGCCACACTAGGACACCGTTTGCCCCTTCGGAGGTGGCTGTGACCCGACACTTGCGCGATACCCGGCCTCGCCGGGTCGCTGTGGTGTCGCTCCACACGTCGCCCCTCGATCAGCCCGGCACCGGTGACGCGGGCGGTCTCAATGTCTACGTCCTCGAGACATCGCGTCGACTCGCGTCCGCGGGTGTCGAGGTCGAGATCTTCACGCGTGCGGTGTCGTCCTCCGTGCCGACGACATTGGAGATCGAGCCTGGCGTGAGTGTCACCCACCTGCGAGCCGGGCCCTTCGAGGAGCTCCCGAAGCAGGACCTGCCCGCTCAGATGTGCGCCTTCAGCGCCGGGCTGCTGCGCGCCGAGGCCGGGCGTCCCGCTGGCTGGTTTGACCTCATCCACTCCCACTACTGGCTGTCCGGTCAGGTGGGATGGCTCGCGTCAGAGCGCTGGGACGTGCCCCTGGTCCATTCGATGCACACCATGGCGAAGGTCAAGAATCTCGAACTCGCCGAGGGAGATCGCCCGGAGCCGCAGGTGCGCGTTATCGGCGAGGAGCAGGTGGTCGACAACGCCTCCCGCCTCATCGCCAACACCGGTGACGAGGCGCGCCAACTCATCGATCTCTACGCCGCTGCGCCGCACGACATCGACGTCGTCCACCCGGGCGTGGATCTCCAGGTCTTCACCCCGGGCGACCGTGCCCGGGCCCGCGCAGCCCTCGGCCTGCGACCAGACGCTCACGTGCTGCTCTTCGTGGGCCGTATCCAGCCGCTCAAGGCACCCGATGTGCTGCTGCGGGCTGTCGCGCAGATGGTCGCCCGGGATCCCTCACGCCGCAAGGACCTCGTCGTCGCTGTGTGCGGCGGCCCGTCGGGGAGCGGCCTGGAGCAACCGACCGCCCTCGCCGATCTCGCCGCGTCTCTCGGCATCGCCGACATCGTCCGCTTCGAGCCACCGACAGACCGCGCCGGACTCGCTCAGTGGTACCGCGCTGCCGACGCCACCGTCGTGCCGTCGTACTCGGAGTCCTTCGGCCTCGTCGCGATCGAGTCGCAGGCCTGTGGCACCCCGGTCGTGGCCGCGTCGGTCGGCGGCCTGCGCACCGCAGTCGCTGACGGTCGCTCCGGCCTGCTCGTGCCCGGCCATGATCCCGATGCCTGGGCCCACGTCCTCGCGCGCATGTCGACTCCCGAGCGGGACCGTCTCGCCGCCGGTGCTCGCGAGCACGCCGAGGGCTTCAGTTGGGATGCCACCGCGCAGGGACTCATCGACTCCTACGCCCGCGCCATCGGCGAGCACGCAGCACTGCCCCTCGCCGTCGGCACTCCATGACGCCCGACTCGACGGCAGCGGCCACGCGCGTCGTCGAGACATCCCTCGCAGACATGGGCGTGCCCGTCGAGCGCCCCAACGATCACACGTTTGTCATCACGTTGGAGGGGGAGCGCAAGCTCCGGACCACCGTGTCGCTCGTCGTCGGCGATCACGCGCTGTCGATCAATGCCTTCGTCGCGCGTCGACCCGACGAGGAGGCCGAGGCCGTCTATCGCTGGCTGCTGGAGCGCAACAGGCGGATGTATGCCGTCGCCTTCTGCATCGACCACCTGGGCGACATCTACCTCTCAGGCCGTGTCTCCCTCGACTCGGTCACCCGCGAGGAGGTTGACCGCATCCTCGGCTGCGTGGCGGAGTACTCCGATGGCTCCTTCAACACCATCCTCGAGCTCGGCTTCGCCACGGCTATCCGCCGCGAGTGGAAGTGGCGCGTCGATCGGGGCGAGCCGACGGGCAATCTCGAGGCGTTCCGGCACCTCGCTGAGCACGCTGACTGAGGCTGACAGGATGGCGCCATGACCGCGCCCTACACCCTGGTGCTGCTCCGCCACGGCGAGAGCGAGTGGAATGCCCGCAACCTCTTCACCGGATGGGTCGATGTCGGCCTGTCCGACAAGGGCCGGGAGGAGGCTGCGCGCGGGGGCCGGCTCCTCGCGGAGTCCGGCATCCTTCCCGACGTCGTGCACACCTCACTGCTCACGCGGGCCATCACGACGGCCAACATCGCGCTCGGCGAGGCCGGGCGCGCGTGGATTCCCGTCGTGCGCAATTGGCGACTCAACGAACGCCACTACGGAGATCTCCAGGGCAAGGACAAGAAGGCCACGCTCGAGCAGTACGGCGAGGAGCAGTTCATGCTGTGGCGCCGCTCCTACGACGTGCCCCCGCCTCCCATCGATCCCGACAGCGAGTACGCACAGACCTACGACCCGCGCTACGCCGCCCTCCCGCCCGACGCGCGCCCGCGCACGGAGTGCCTCAAGGACGTCGTCGACCGCCTCATCCCCTACTGGGATGACGTCATCGTGGCCGATGGCCTGCGCCGCGGGCAGACGGTCATGGTTGCC
The DNA here is from genome assembly GCA_964560885.1 of uncultured Actinomyces sp. Classification (GTDB taxonomy): domain Bacteria; phylum Actinomycetota; class Actinomycetes; order S36-B12; family S36-B12; genus Mxb001. The sequence goes on from CAZLNF010000089.1 coordinate 5,955, forward strand.
GCGCATGGCAACTCACTGCGCGCGCTGGTCAAGCACCTCGACGGCATCTCCGACACGGATATCGCCGCGCTCAACATCCCGACCGGCATCCCCCTCGTCTACCGGCTCGACGCCGACCTGCGCCCCATCGTCCCCGGCGGGGAGTACCTCGATCCCGAGGCGGCGGCGACCGCGGCGGCCGCCGTGGCCAACCAGGGCCGCTGAGCATGGGGACCGCCAGGCTCGAGTTGGAGGACGCCACCCTGCGCGAGTGGTCCGCGACAGTCGTGGCGGTCGACCCGGAGCAGGGCATCGTGCTCGATCGCTCGGCCTTCTACCCGGGCGGTGGTGGTCAGCCACCCGACCACGGCGTGCTCCTGTGGGGTGGCGTGCAGACCCGCATCGTCGGCGCGCGCTACGCCGATGACGTGTGGCTGATTCCCGCTGAGGGCGACCCGCTGCCCGCGCTGGGCACCGCGGTGCAGGGCGCGATCGATGATCCCCGGCGTACCGCACTCATGCGCACTCACTCCGGACTGCATGTGCTCTCCGGTGTCGTCTTCCGCGACTTCGGCGCCCTGGTCACCGGATCCAACATGGAGCCGCTCGAGGGGCGCCTGGACTTCAATCTCGACGGAATCCCCGAGGGCTTCAAGGAGTCGGTCGAGGATGCGATCAATACCGAAGTCGATGCGGATCGGGCGATCCGCGCGTACTCCCTCGCGCGCGACGAGGCCTTCGCGATCCCCGACATCATCCGCACCGCCACCAACCTCCTCCCTCCCGAGATCGAAATCGTCCGCATCGTCGATATCGACGGGCTCGACGTGCAGGCCGATGGCGGCACGCATGTGGCATCGACCCGTCAGGTCGGACGCATGCGCGTCGTCAAGGTGGAGAACAAGGGCAAGGGCTTCCGGCGAATCCGCGTCGCACTCGAGGACTGACGACGTGCCCGACGATCGGATGCTCGTGCGCGTCAAAGCCGATGGCCTGCCCCTGCGGGTCCGCGCACTGCTTGACTCGGGCATCCCCAGGCCGGCGAACTCGCGCTTCCTCGTGCGCCGCACGTACATCAGCTGGGCACCCGCGGCGTGGCTCGTCTTCCTGCTTGTGATCGGGATTGCGAGCCTGCGGGCGACCATCGCCGCGGGGCTCAATCCATCCGCCGGCGCCGAACGCATCATTTACGGCGTGATGACGGCGATATGCCTGTTCTTCGCCGTCTTCGCCGCGGGCAAGCTGATCGTCGGCCTCACTGAGCGGCGCGATGTCAAGCGCGGCGACTACCGCCTGGG
>CAZLNF010000090.1:0-7208 GCA_964560885.1 uncultured Actinomyces sp.
CACGCCGACGAGGGCGACCACGCTCACGACGAAGAGGCTGGTCACGCCGACGAGCATGGGCACGGGGACCTCGAGGGAGATCCGCACGTGTGGCTCAACCCTCTCAACATGGCCACGATCGGTGACGAGATCGCTTCACGACTGACGGCACTTGATGCTGCAGGTCCGTTTGCCGCGGGAGCGCAAGCACTCACGGCCTCGATGAACGCACTCAATGATGAGTGGGCTCAGGGCACAGCCGAGTGCCGCAGCCGTGACCTCGTCGTCAGCCACGAGGCCTTTGGGTATCTCGCCGAGCAGTACGACTTCGCGCAGATCGGGATCGCCGGACTCACTCCCGATGCCGAGCCTTCGCCGGCACGTCTGGCCGAGGTCGCCGACCTCGTGCGCGAGCGCGGGATCACCACCATCTACTACGAGACCCTGGTGGACCCCGCAGTCGCGGAGACACTCGCGGCGGAGACAGGTGCCACGACGGCTATCCTCGACCCCCTCGAGGGACTCCTCGAGGGATCCACCGGCACCTATGTCACCGTGATGCAGGCCAACCTCGAGCAGGTCCGGACTGGCCAGGGGTGCAGCTGATCGAACGAGGGGAGACGTGCCCGTGAGCACAGCCCTCGATTGCCGTGATGTCTGTATCGACATCGAGGCGTCCTGCATCCTGAGCAACGTCAACCTGGAAGTCGAACAGGGTGAGTTCGTCGCGGTGCTGGGCGCCAACGGCTCGGGCAAGACCACGCTCATGCGCGCCATCCTCGGACTGCTTCCCCTCACCAGCGGCCAGATCGACGTCTTCGGCACGCCTATCGCGCGATTCCGCGATTGGCCCCGCCTCGCCTACGTCCCCCAGCGCCTCCACTCGGCAGGAGCTGTGCCCGTGTCGGTTCACGAGGTGGTGGGTGCCGGTCTGATCTCACCGCACCAGCGACTCCCCCGGCGCGGTGATCGACGCCGTGTCGAGGAGGCACTGGCGCAGGTGGGCCTCGCGGATCGCCGTCGCGATCGCTTTGATTCCCTCTCCGGCGGCCAGCAGCGACGCGTGATGATCGCCGCAGCACTGGCCAAGGACGCCGAGATGTACGTCCTCGACGAGCCCACCGCGGGCGTGGACGCCGAGAGCCAGCAGAGCATCTCCGAGACATTCGGGAAGATGCGCGAGCGCGGCCGGACGATCCTGCTGGTCACCCATGAACTCGGCCCCTTCGCCGCACTCGCCTCTCGCATCGTGGTGCTCGGGTCGCCCCGTGGCGAGACATCCACCGTGCTCTACGACGGACCGCCGCCCGTGCCCGACCACTTGCTCGAACGGGTCTGGCACCACAGCGAGGACGTCGTCATGCGCGCAACCGAACCCGGCGTCCTCGAGCCTGGGGCCGGCTGACATGGGCATGTTCGGATACGACTTCATGCAGCGTGCCCTCGTGGCAGCCGCGCTCATCGGCCTTATCGCCCCCCTCATCGGCGTCTTCCTCGTCCAGCGGCGGCTCGCGCTGCTCGGCGACGGCATGGGCCATGTCGCGCTCACTGGTGTGGGACTTGCCTTCCTGACCGGCCTGGCTCCCGTGCCCACCGCGCTCGTCGTCGCCGCCCTCGGAGCCCTTGTCCTTGAACTCGTGCGCGCCAAGAGCCGCACCGCCGGCGATCTTGCACTCGCCCTCGTCTTCTACGGAGGCATCGCAGGCGGCGTCATGCTCACGTCGCTTGCGTCGGGCAAGGCATCCACGGCTCTCAATCAGTACCTCTTCGGCTCTCTGTCGACCGTGGCCACGGAGGACATCGCGTGGCTGGTGGGAGCCGGAGCGCTCGTCGTGGTCATCCTGGCAATTTTTGGCCGCGAGATGTTTGCCATGACCCTCGATCCTGATGTCGCGCATGTGCAGGGAATCCGCACGACTCGGCTGGGGATCCTGCTTACCGTGCTCGCGGCCGTCACGGTCGTCATTGGCATGCGCACCGTCGGCCTGTTGCTCGTCAGCGCGATCATGATCGTCCCTGTCGCGGCCGCCCAGCAGTTCACCGGCTCCTTCCGGAGCACGGCCATCGTCGCCGTCGGACTCGGATTGGTCTGCTCACTCGCCGGGCTCACGACATCATTCACGCTCGATGTGCCGCCCGGGCCGACGATCGTGCTCTTGGCGTTGGCGGTCTTCCTGGCGGCGGCCATCGCGGCGTACCCTGTGCGACGACGACGACAGCGACATCCGCATCCCGCCGAGGAACACCATCACCATGACTGACTCACCCCCGCGCCGACAGACCAAGCAGCGAGCGGCGGTCGCCGAGGCACTCGACTCCCAGGATGACTTCCGTTCGGCTCAGGAGATCTACGAAACAGTGCGCCAGCGCGGTGACAGCGTCGGCCTGACCACCGTCTATCGGGCGCTGCAGGCCATGGCCGAGGACGGTCAGGTGGACGTGATCGTTCGGGGGGACGGAGAGTCGGTCTACCGGCAGTGCAGTCCCTCCCACCATCACCACCTCGTGTGCCGGTCCTGCCGATCCACTATCGAGATCGAGGCTCCTGATGTGGAGCGCTGGGCTGCCGACGTGGCGTCCCGACACGGCTTCCGCGAGGTCACTCACACCGTGGAGGTCTTCGGTGTGTGCTCGCGCTGCGCTGACTGATCCCTATTCGTAGGGGTTCCGGGGCTGCGGCACTTCCTCGAGAGTGAGGACCTCGACGAGGGGGATCGCCGTATCGGTCTTGGTCCCTCCGCCCGGCACCCATCGACCCGTGATCGTCACCCACGTGTCCGCCGGCAGGTCGGGTGCATCGAGCACCTTGATCTTGGACGCGATCGCGTCCGCGGCGCAGCATGCGACCGCCATGCGACTGAGCCACCACCCGCCCGCCGGATCGGGCGTGACGAATCCCGTCATCTCCACCGTCCGGTCGATGAGCGTGAGCCCGTCGTCCCAGACCGCGCGCCCGACGTACTCCGCCACGGTGACCTGCGCCGGATCACCGGGGGGCAACGGCGGCGCCTTCGCCTCCTGAGGGGGCGCAGAGTTGGCCACGTCGCGAGCAGCAGCGAAGGCACCCAGCGCGGGTGGAGCGATGAGGAAGATCGCGAGCACCGGCAGGAGCAGCAACCACGCAGCCCGGGGCCCTCCATGGCCGTGACCGTGTCCGTCGTCGTGCTCGTGAGGCTCGTCGTGCGGTGTCGCCTCGTCGTCGGCTGCTCGCCCCTTGCGCAGGACGTCGATGAGCGCCAGCACGCCGAGGACGACCAGGATCCCTCCCGACAGGAGCAGCCAGGGGCGCATGGCCTCCTGGACGTAGTTGAGGAAGGTGTCGCCGATGGTGATCCGCAGGACGGCTCCGCCGACAAGGATGAGAACGATGGCCTGGACGTCGCGCCTCATGTGAGCAGCCACCAACCCACGAGCATGCTGAAGAGCACCGCGAGCACGAAGGTGGCCGGCGCGAAACGCGTGGCGAACTTGCTGCTGAAGGTGCCCGCCTGGAGCGAGATGAGCTTGAGGTCGACCATCGGGCCGACCACGAGGAAGGCGAGCTTCGCGGTGAGCGAGAACTCCGTGAGGCTTGCCGCGACAAAGGCGTCAGCTTCGGAGCAGATGCTGAGAATCACTGCGAGGAGGGCCAGGACGAGCACCGACAGGATCGGTTGGTCGGCCACCGCGGCCAGCCATTGCTGCGGGACCAGCACGTTGAGCGCGGCTGCGAAGAGACCGCCGATGACGAGGAATCCGCCGGCGTGCAAGAAGTCATGGGTCGCAGTGAGGCGGAAGGTATGCCACGAGCTCGCGCCCACCAGGTGATCACGCGGCCCGATGCGCAGCCACTTTGCCTTGCCGAAGCGCAGCCACAGCCAGCCCATGATCACGGCGGTCGCCAGGGAGGCGATGAAGCGCGCCACGACCATCATCGGCTCCCCGGGGAATGCCACGAAGGTCGAGGCGAGCACGATGGGATTGATCGCGGGGGCCGACAGCAAGAAGGCAAGTGCGGCCGCGGGCGCGACACCGCGTGCCATGAGGCCGTTGGCCACCGGCACGGACGCGCATTCGCATCCGGGCAGGACCGCGCCCGCTGCGCCCGCCACCGGCACGGCGAGAGCGGGGTTCTTGGGCAGGGCCTTCTTCCAGAAGGACGCAGGGACGAAGGCGGCGATCGCACCGGAGAGCACGACTCCGAGGACGAGGAAGGGCAGTGCCTGGACGACGATGGAGACGAAGATCGTCGCCCCCGTCTGGAGCGCAGGATCGTCGAAGAGGCCGACGAGCCACCGCTGGCCCACGATGAGGAGCAGTAGGCCGACGGCGAGGACCTCAAGGCTGCCGGGGCGATAGCCCTTGCTCTCCTTGACGGGCGCGCTCACGGCTTCTCCGCATCATTCGGCACCGCGGAATTAGGCACCACGGGATCAGGCACCGCGGGATTAGGCACCGCTCCACCGTAACGCCGATCCCGGGAGGCGTAGGTCTCACACGCCTGCCACAGATGTCTGCGGTCGAAGTCGGGCCAGAGGGTGTCGAGGAAGACCATCTCGGCGTACGCCGACTCCCAGAGCAGGAAGTTGCTTGTGCGCTGCTCCCCCGACGATCGGACAAAGAGATCGACATCCGGCATATCGGGTTCGTACAGGTGCCGGGCGATCATGCGCTCGTCGACCTTGTCGGGGTCGATGCGCCCGTCGGCGACTCCGCGGGCGATCGCTGCCGCCGCATCAGCGATCTCGGCGCGGCCGCCGTAGTTGACGCACATCGTCAGGGTGAGCACGTCGTTGTCCCTGGTGAGCTGCTCGGCGTACTCGAGTTCCTGGATCACGCTCTTCCACAGTCGCCGGGGTCGACCCGCCCAACGAACCCGCACGCCCATGTCGTGCATCTCGTCGCGGCGGCGGTGGACGACGTCGCGATTGAAGCCCATGAGGAAGCGCACCTCGTCAGGTGATCGCTTCCAATTCTCCGTCGAGAAGGCGTAGGCCGAGAGCCAGCGGATCCCCATCTCGATGGCCCCATGCACGCAATCCAGGAGGGCGAACTCGCCAGCCTCATGCCCCGCGGTGCGCGGGAGGCCGCGCTCCTTGGCCCAGCGGCCATTGCCGTCCATGACGAGGGCGACGTGCCGAGGCACGAGATCGGTGGGGATAGCCGGAGGCCGCGCCCCGCTGGGGTGCGGGGTCGGAGCGGCGTACGTCGGCACTCCCCCATCCTCGCATGGGGGGTGTGCGGCTAGCCGCGATCGACAAGCGGGAGTGAGCGCAATCCCCGCTCGATATGCCAGGTGATCAGCGCGGCCGCCAAGCCACTGGCCTCACGCCGGTGACGCGGATCACTTGCATCGGCCGTGGCCCAGTCACCGGAGAGCAGGGCGCCGAGGAGTTGCAGGGTCTCGGCCGCGGGGCGCGCGGCTCCAGGAGTGCGGCACTGATCGCACATGGCCCCACCCCCGCTCACCGCGAACGCGCGATGTGGCCCCGGCGCACCACAGCGTGCGCACTCGGAGAACGACGGTGACCAGCCAGCGATCGCGAGGGAGCGCACCAGGAAGGCATCGAGGATGAGCGAGGGATCGTGGGTGCCCGACACGAGCGTGCGCAGGCCGCCGATGAGCAGGAGGTACTGCTGCACCGCGGGCTCGCGCTCCATCGGCGTGAGTCGCTCCGCAGCCTCGAGCATGGCCGAGCCCGATGTCCAGCGGGGATAGTCGGCGGAGAGGGTCGCCCCATGTGCCGCCAGGGACTCCACCTGCGTCACCGTGTCGAGCGAACGCCCCTCGTGCAGCTGGATGTCGACGTGGCCGAAGGGCTCGAGTCGCGCCCCGAAGCGGCTCCCCGTGCGACGCACTCCCTTGGCAACAGCGCGCACCCGGCCGTGGGAGCGGGTGAGGAGGGTGACGATGCGATCGGCCTCGCCGAGGCGCTGGGTGCGCAAGACGAGAGCTTCATCGCGGTACGTCGGCACAGAATCATCCTCCTCGGAGTCATCCTCGCAGGACTAGAAGCCGAGGCGGCGCAACTGGCGCGGGTCGCGCTGCCAGTCCTTGGCCACCTTGACGCGCAGGTCGAGGTAGACCGGGGTCCCGAGAAGGGCTTCGATGCCACGCCGCGATGTGGTGCCGACTTCCTTGAGACGTGATCCACCCTTGCCGATGATGATGGCCTTCTGGCTATCTCGCTCGACGTAGACGATCGCGTGGATATCGAGCAGAGGCCGATCCTCGGGGCGGTCCTCGCGCAGAGCCATCTCATCGACGACCACAGCGAGGGAGTGCGGCAGTTCGTCGGACAGTCCCTCGAGCGCCGCCTCGCGAATCAACTCGGCGACCAGTGTCTCCTCGGGCTCATCGGTCGCCTCGCCATCGGGATAGAGCGCCGGCCCCTCCGGCAGACGCGAGACCAGTAAGTCATAGAGCAGGTCGACGTTGTCACCCGTCACCGCGGAGACCGGCACGATCTCAGCCCAGTCCACGCCGGCCCGCTCCCCCAGTCGGCCCGCCTCGGCAAGTCGCTCGGCTACCTGGGCAGGCGATGCCGCGTCCGTCTTGGTGACGATCGCGAAGGTGGTGCGGCCTCCGCCTCGCCGTGCCTTGGCAAGCTCACCGGCGATGTAGGCGTCCCCCGGGCCGACCTTCTCGGTGGCGGGCAGGCAGAGCGCTGCCACGTCGACGGAGGACCAGGCCTCACGCACGAGATCGTTGAGACGCTCACCGAGCAGGGTCCTGGGCTTGTGCAGCCCCGGGGTGTCGAGCACGACGAGCTGCGAGTCAGGCCGCGTGACGATGCCGCGCACGACATGGCGCGTCGTCTGCGGGCGACGCGACGTGATCGCCACCTTCGTGCCGACGAGCGCATTGGTGAGCGTCGACTTGCCCGCATTGGGCCTGCCCACGAGGCACGCCAGGCCCGAGCGATGCTCACTCATGACGCACTCCTGCCCTCGGCCAGCCCCAGCACTCCCAGGCCCACGATGACCAGTGCACACCCGACCACACCCAAGGGTCCCAGGACCTCCCCGAGCACGAAGACGCCGAGCAGCGTGGCGAAGACCGGCTCCGCAAGATTGAGCGTGGCGATGTGACCGGGCTGCAGGGCGCGGAAGCCCATGCCGAAGAGGACGTAGGCGAGCGTCGTCGTGGCGAGCCCCAGCCACAGGATGAGCAGCACCGAGGACCAGGACATCCACCACGTGCCGGACATGATGAACACCGGGATGAGGAGTACGCCGGAGACCGCGAA
>CAZLNF010000091.1:0-2355 GCA_964560885.1 uncultured Actinomyces sp.
GCCAACTCGATGGCCCGCCGCATAGCCTCACGCTCGACTGCCCCGCGCTCGACTGACCCGCGCTCGACTGACCCGGCCACGGCTACTCCCCCGATGCTGCGATGGCCATCTCGCGCAGGGTGCGCACCATCCGATCGGGGTCTTCGGCGCCGAAGACCGCAGACCCCGCAACGAACACATCCGCACCTGCTGCCGCGCACCGCTCGATGGTGCGCTCGCTGATGCCTCCGTCGACCTGCACCCAGATGTCACCGCCGAAGCGGCGCACCATCTCGCGAGCCTCCGCGATCTTGGGGAGCACCATGTCGAGGAAGGGCTGGCCGCCGAAACCGGGCTCGACCGACATGATGAGCAGCATGTCCAGATCGGGCAGGAGGTCGGCGTACGGCGTGATCGGCGTCGCGGGATTGACCGCGAGTCCCGCCCGCGCACCAAGGGCGCGCAGGGTGCGAGCAAGCCGCACCGGGGCGTGCACGGCTTCGGCGTGGAAGGTCACGCTGCCCGCTCCTGCCTCGGCGTAGCCCGGCGCCCATCGGTCGGGATCGGTGATCATGAGGTGGCAGTCCAAGGGGATCGACGTCGCCGCACGCAGGCTCTCCACGACGGGCAGCCCCACGGTGAGGTTGGGCACGAAGTGGTTGTCCATCACGTCGACGTGGATCCAGTCGGCATCGGGCACACGCGCGATCTCCTCGCCGAGGCGAGCGAAGTCGGCCGAGAGGATGCTCGGAGAGATCTGAATGCCCACGTGGGCAGGGTAGCGAGTCACGCCCGGACCTTGCGAAGCATCGCGAGGTACATCCCGTCGGTGCCGTGGATGTGGGGCCACAGGCGGACCTCGGGGCCGGGCCCGAGGTCGGGCACACCGGGAAGCAGGGGTCGGGCATCGATGAGCTCGGCATCCGGCCTCTTGCGCAGCACGTCCTCGACGACCAGGTCGGTCTCGGCCACATGCGGCGAGCAGGTGGAGTAGGCGATGACACCGCCAGGACGAGCGGCGTCGATGGCGGCAGTGAGGAGCGCCCGCTGGAGGGGGCCGAGTGTGGCGAGGTCCTGTGGCGTGCGTCGCCAACGCGCCTCGGGACGACGCCGCAGCGCGCCGATGCCGGTGCAGGGTGCGTCGACGAGGACGCGATCCGCTGTGGCCAAGGCCACGGCAGCACGCCCATCCGGGACGCGGACCTCCACGTCCGACGCGCCCAACTCGTGCGCGCCCAGGGCCTTGCGCACGAGCTCGGCTCGGTGTGCGTGGGGCTCGACGCAGATCAGATGAGCGCCACGCTCACGTGCGAAGCGCGCGAGCAGCGCGGCCTTGCCCCCCGGCCCCGCCGCCAGGTCGACCCAGGTGCGATCGGGTCCCTCCAGAGGAGCATTGACCAACGCGAGAGCCACGAGCTGGCTGCCCTCGTCCTGGACACCCGCCCGGCCATCGCGCACGGCGGCGATCTCATCGGGCCGACCCTCCGCCAGGGTCGCGCCGACCGGTGACCACCGCCCCGGCTCCACCCCCGGCAGGGCGAGGAGTTCCTCGACCGACATACGCCGTGCCACCAGGGACGGGCGCGCAGGAGCGTTGTCGGCATCGAGCAGTGCGCGCAGCCCCTCCGGGTCCGGTGCGCCGCGGTGGCGGGCGAGCGCTTCGCCGAGGGCGGTGACGATCCAGCGCGGGTGGGAGGTAGACACGGCCAGCGCTTCGGGCCCCACCGCGACGCGCGCACGCCATGCCTCGAGATCGCCACCGTCGACCACGCGGCGGAGCACGGCATTGGCAAGGCGCGCGGGTCCCTCTCCGACGACATCGCGCGCCAGCTCCACCGTCTCGCCCACCGCCGCGTGAGCGGGGATGCGCATGTTGATCACTTGATGCGTGCCCAGGCGCAGCACGTCGAGAAGCCGACCATCGAGTTCAGCGAGGGGACGATCGACGCACTCCGCAAGGATCGCGTCGTACAACCCCTGCCAGCGCAGCGTGCCGTAGGCGAGCTCGGTCGCGAGGGCGGCGTCTCGCGTCGACAGGCCCGCGCGCGACAGGATCTCGGGCATCGCGATGTTGGCGTAGGCGTCATCGACGTGGACCGCGTGGAGCAGGTCGTACGCCGCTCCGCGAGCGGTGCGCCGCCGCCCATGGGGTGCTCGGGCGCGAGCGGTCACGCGAAGGCCTCGCCGTGCTCGAGGCGCAGCCCGCGCGCCCAGTCCGCAGCCGGCATCGGCCGCTTGCCCTCAGCGACGACGTCGCCGAGTCGCACCGCGAGTCCTCCTGCGCCAGCGAGGACCTCACGCTTGGTCGCACGCAGCTCACCCGGCCCCAGGTCGTCGATGGGGGTGATCTCGACCGGACCCAGGCGCACTCGGGCA
>CAZLNF010000091.1:2455-7048 GCA_964560885.1 uncultured Actinomyces sp.
CGGCCCCAGGTCGTCGATGGGGGTGATCTCGACCGGACCCAGGCGCACTCGGGCATCGCGGAAGGTCGTCCACGCTCCCGGCGCAGGAGTGCAGGCGCGGATCAGTCGGTCCACCGCATCGGCCGGTGCGCGCCAGTCGAGGCGAGCGTCCTCCACGTCGATGCGCGGTGCCAGCGTCACACCGTCCACCGGCTGCGGCGTCATGGTCACGGTGGCGTCCTCGATTGCATCCAGCGTCCGGAGGAGCAGCTCGGCACCCGAGGTCGCCATCCGGGCGAGCAGGACGCCGCTCGTCTCGTGCGGGCCGATGCGAGTGCGCTCCTGGAGCAGGATCGGTCCGGTGTCGAGGCCCTCGTCGATGCGGAAGGTCGTGGCTCCCGTCTCAGCATCCCCGGCGTGGATGGCGTGCTGCACCGGCGCTGCGCCCCGCCAACGCGGGAGCAGCGAGAAGTGGAGATTGATCCAGCCGTGTGCCGGGATCGCCAGCGCCTCCGGTGGCAGCAGAGCGCCGAACGCGACGACCGGGCAGCAGTCAGGGGCAAGCGCGGCAACCTGCGCGAGGGTTTCGGCGTCGCGCAGAGTGGACGCCGTGATGACGGGAATCCCGAGTTCCGTGGCACGCACGTGCACCGGGCTCGGCCGGGGAGACCTGCCTCGGCCGGCGGGCGCGGGCGGACGCGTGAGGACGCCGACCACCTCATGTCGCGATGCGTGGAGCGCGTCGAGGCTCGGCAGGGCTACATCGGGAGTGCCGGCGAAGAGCAGGCGCATACGGTCAGAGCCACTTGGCCGAGACGGTGTGGGGACTGAAGCGCACCTCGGGGGCCGAGTCGCCGAACCACTCCGCCTCCCGGATCGCCTTCATCGCTTCCTTGCGTGTCTCGGCATCGAGTCGATCGATGAAGAGGATGCCGTCGAGGTGATCCGTCTCGTGCTGCAGTGCCCGAGCGAGCAGGTCGCTGCCCTCCACCACGACGGGCTCGCCGTGCATGTCCATGCCCTTGGCCACGACCCGCTGCGCACGCCTGGTGTCGAAGGCGAGATCGGGGATCGACAGGCAGCCTTCGTCACCCTCTTGGATCTCATCCGAGAGAGCGAGGACGGGATTGCACAGGTGCCCGAGCTCGTCATCGACCCACCAGGTGAAGACGCGCAGGGATACGCCGATCTGCGGGGCGGCGAGACCGCACCCGGGAGCCTCGCGCATGGTGTCGGTGAGATCCTGCACCAGCTTGCGGAGCTCCTTGTCGAAGGTCTCGACAGGATCGGCAGGAGTGCGCAGCACGGGATCGCCAAAGAGGCGGATCGGCTGCACGGCCACGGCAACTCCATTCACCGGGTAGGCGGGACCCCCACAGTGTAGGTGCGCTCAGTCACCGCCCCAGTCCGGCGGGTCCACGGCGAGATGCAGTCGGGCCGGATCCTTGCGCGCCGTGCGCGTCGCGGCGAGGGCACTGAGGGCCGAGGTGAGATCAGGCCCCCACCGGCGATCCACGCTCACCAGGGCACGCACCTCATCGCCGCCCGCGATGGGCAGGGGGCCGACGACACGCGCGGTAGCGGGAAGGTGCGAGACGGCGGCGTCGACCGCGGCGGGCGCACCGGTGATGGTGGCCACGCGGACGGCAGGCGGCAGGCCGAGCTCGCGCCGCTCATCGAGTTCGCGAGCGGCCAGCCAGCCCGGATCCCAGCGGACCAGGGCTTGCACCACGGGCAGCCCGGCATCGGCGGTCACGACGACGGGGGCGCCGGGCCGGGCAAGGGCAGCCGCGCTGAACCACCGTCGCGCGGTCTCCTCACCCGCGCGCAGGGCCACGCGGGAGGTCTGGGCAGCGGCATCGAGGAGCAGGACTGCTGAGTAGCCCGACGACGCCCACGGCTCCGCGCCTGTCGTCGCGACCACGAGAGCGGAGTCGGACCCGACACTGTCGACCGCCTTATCGCCCGTCGAGGTGATGACCGGCACTCCGGGGAAGGCGCGGCCCAACTCCTCCGCGGTGCGGCTGGAGCCCACCGCGACGGCTCGGAGGCGGTCGCCGCCGCACGCTCGGCAGTGCCAGGGCTCCGCGCGGGTGCTGCACCAACGACAGGTGGCTGCTCCCCCGCGAGCGCCCAGCGCCAGCGGGCCTCCGCACGCGGGGCAGGAAGCGCGCTCGCGGCACCGCTGGCAGGCGAGGGTCGGGACGTATCCCCGGCGCCCGACCTGGATGAGCACCGGACCATCGGCGAGTGCGTCGCGCGCGGCGTCGTAGGCCCGGCGGGGTATGCGAGCGACGACGTCATCGTCGGGGACGACACGCGGCGCGAGTGCCCGCAGCACCGACCGACTCGGGGCAAGGGGCGCAGCCCATGACGTCGCGATCCACGCTTGCGTCTCGGCTGTCCGCGTGAAGCCTCCGACCAGCAGCGAGGCACCGGTGAGATGGGACCGGAGGGCGAGCACCTCGCGCGCGTGCCAGCCCGGTGCGTGCGGCTCCGCGAGGGATTCGTCGCCGTCCTCCCACAGGATGAGCAGGGATGGGTCAGGGACGGGCGCGAAAGCTGCCGCCCGAGTGCCCAGGGCGATCGGGACCCGCCCGGTGAGGACGCGCAGGAAGGCGGTGTAGCGCCGCTGCGGCCCCGCATCGGCCGCGAGGACGGCGTAGGCCTGGGCCCCACCCTCGGCATCGAGCGCCGCGGCGACCCGGGCCAGGTCGCGTGCGTCGGGGACGACGATGACGACTCCTCCGTGCGACGCGCCAGCCAGCGCCGTGCGCGCGATGAGCCTGGGCCAGTCGCCCGCCGGAGCAACACACGCGCCGGGCGCAGATGTCCATACGCCGCGAAGCCCGCGCTCACCCGCGCACAGCCGATCAGCGAGGGCTGCACCTCCGGTGTAGTCAGCCCAGGCGGTGAGATCGACATCGGTCGGCAGCGCGACGGGCTCGACCTCCTTGGCGAGCAACTGCGACTCAGCGCGCGCATGTCGCGGTGGAACCGCGGCGCGCAGGACGTCCGGGAGGGTGCCGGCATAGCGATCGGCGACGGCGCGTGCCAGCGCAAGCACCTCCGGTGTGAGCACAGGAAGGGGGGATACGACACGCTGGAGCGGTGCGAGGCGCGCGTGATCGCTCTCCTCGACCCGCTCGACGATGAAGCCATCGACGAGACGTCCCGCGAAGCGCACCCGCACCCGCGCGCCCGGCTGAGCCTCATTGTCGAGGGCCTCGGGCACGGAGTAGTCGAAGAGGCGGTCCAGGTGCGCCAGCGGCACATCGACCGCGACCCTCGCTATCCGTCCCGACACGGGTCGATCGTGCCAGGGCGGTCCGACTCAGGTCCGAGGCCGCCACCCTGAGGCCCGGGCACCGGGGAGAGCGGATCAGGCGCCGGCTGCGGCCTTGAGTGCAGCAGCCCGATCCGTGCGCTCCCAGGTGAAGTCGGGGAGCTCGCGGCCGAAGTGACCGTAGGCGGCGGTGGGGCGGTAGATCGGGCGCAGCAGGTCGAGATCGCGGATGATCGCCGCGGGGCGCAGGTCGAATACCTCGAGCACGGCCTCCTGGATGCGCTCATCGGGCAGCACACCTGTGCCGAAGGTCTGCACGAAGACACCGACCGGATGCGCCTTGCCGATGGCGTAGGCCACCTGCACCTCGCAGCGCTTCGCGAGCCCGGCTGCCACGACGTTCTTGGCCACCCAGCGCATGGCGTACGCCGCAGAGCGGTCGACCTTGGACGGATCCTTGCCGGAGAAGGCGCCACCACCGTGGCGGGCCATGCCGCCGTAGGTGTCGACGATGATCTTGCGGCCCGTGAGACCGGCGTCGCCCATGGGACCACCAACCTCGAATCGACCGGTGGGGTTGACCAGGAGGCGATAGCCGTCGCTCGGCAGGTCGACACCCTCGAGGATCGGATCGACGACGTACTTGCGCACCTCGGGTGCGAGCTGCCCCTCGAGATCGACATCCTTGGCGTGCTGGCTCGACACGACGACGGTGTCGACGCGCACGGGCTGGCCGGCCTCGTCGTATTCGATGGTGACCTGGGTCTTGCCGTCGGGGCGAAGGTAGGGGACGGTGCCGTCCTTGCGCACGGCGGTGAGCTGCTCGGCCATGCGGTGCGCCAGGGAGATGGGCAGCGGCATGAGGGTGGGGGTCTCGTCGGTGGCGTAGCCGAACATCAGGCCCTGGTCTCCGGCACCCTGACGGTCGAGGGGATCCGAGCTATGGCCCTCGCGCTCCTCGATGGCGTCGTCGACACCCTGGGCGATGTCGGGTGATTGCGCACCGATCGACACCGAGATGCCGCATGACTCGCCGTCGAAGCCCTTGGTGGAGGAGTCGTAGCCGATGTCGAGCACGACCCCGCGCACGAGATTCATGACGTCGGCGAAGCCCTTGGTGGTGACCTCGCCCGCGACGTGCACCTGGCCGGTCGTGAGCATCGTCTCGACCGCGACGCGCGAACGCGGATCCTGGCGCAGCAGGTCATCGAGGATGGCATCGCTGATCTGATCGGCCATCTTGTCGGGGTGACCCTCGGTCACCGACTCGGAGGTGAAGAGTCGTCGTGCCACGCGCAATCCTTCGGTCAGGGGTCTGGCGACCCGCG
>CAZLNF010000092.1:0-7046 GCA_964560885.1 uncultured Actinomyces sp.
CCGCAGATGACCGTGCTCGACAACGTCATGGAGGGTCCGCTCCGCGTCAAGGGAGAGCCCGCCGATGAGGTGCGCGAGCGCGCCCTTCAGTTGCTCGCTGATGTCGGCCTGGCTGACAAGGCCGACCAGCATCCGATCCGACTCTCCGGCGGGCAGCAGCAGCGCGTGGCCATCGCGCGCGCCCTGGCGATGCGGCCCGAGGTCATGCTCTTCGACGAGCCGACCTCGGCTCTCGATCCGGAGCTCATCCACGAGGTCCTCGCGGTGATGAAGCGTCTCGCTGAGGCCCATGCGACCACGATGGTCGTCGTGACCCACGAGATGGGCTTCGCTCGCGAGGTGGCTAACCGAATGTGCTTCTTCCATGACGGTGTCATCCTCGAGCAGGGCACGCCGGAGCAGATGTTCAGCGCCCCCGAGCGCGCGGAGACCAAGAAGTTCCTCGACGCCGTCATCTGACACTGCCCTCGACAACGCACTCGCCTCGCTCGTCCTGACCGGTCAATGGCCGCCTTCAGGCGCCGTCATCCCCGTCCCCGGGCGCAACCTGTTCACAGGTGGTCGGGGAGGTGGCAATGACGCGGGTCGATACCCCGTCCGGGCTCTCCTCCGCCGAGGCGTCGCAACGACTCTTGCGCGATGGACCCAACGAACTCCCGACGGAGCGTCCGCGCTCACTCCTTCGCCAGACATGGAGTGTGGTGCGGGAGCCCATGCTTCTGCTCCTGCTGGCGGCTGGCGCGATCAACTTCCTCCTCGCGGAGGTCCTTGACGCGGCGATCCTCGCGTCGTTCGTCCTGCTCGTGATCGGCATCTCCCTCTACCAGCGCCACAAGACGGAGAACGCGCTCGGGGCGCTGCGCAGTCTGAGTTCCCCTCGGGCACTGGTGCTCCGGGATGGTGCCAGGGCGCGTATCGCCGGAAGGGAGGTCGTACCGGGTGATCTCGTCATCCTCGCTGAGGGCGACCGGGTCCCGGCCGACGGCGTGCTCATCGAGGCCATCAACCTGTACATCGACGAGTCGGCGCTGACAGGGGAATCGGTGGCGGTGAGCAAGTCCGCCGATGCAGCGGGGACCGCCATGGGGCCACCGGGTGGCGATGACTCACCGTGGGTCTTCTCGGGCACCCTCATCGTGCGTGGCCACGGCTTGGCGTGCATCCAAGCCACGGGAGCCTCCACGGCCCTGGGGCGCATCGGTGGTCAGCTTCGCAATCTCGAGTCGCCTCGCACGCGCTTGCAGCGGGAGTTCGACCGCCTCGTCTGGGCCTTCGCGGCCCTGGGGTCACTCGCGGCTATCGCGGTCATCCTCATCTACGGATTTACGCGAGGACAGTGGCTCGAGGCCGGGCTCGCGGGCATCACCACCGCCATGGCGGTGCTGCCCGAGGAGATTCCCGTGGTGTTCAGCCTCTTCCTGGCTCTCGGCGCATGGCGCATGTCCAGGGTGCGGGTGCTCACGCGCAGTCCCCCGGCCATTGAGACCCTGGGATCGGCCACGGTCGTGTGCGCGGACAAGACGGGAACCCTGACGCGCAACGCCATGACGGTGCGGGAGATCGGTGTCAGCGACGAGACCCATGTCCTCGACGGCACCGGGATCTCTGCCAACCTCGACCGCCTGGTGTCGATTGCCGCATCCGCGTGCCCGGTGGAGGGTGTCGATCCCATGGACAGGGCCTTCGTCGACCTGGCCGAGCGAATGCATGTCCCCACGCTTCGCGCCGATTCCCGGCTCGTCCAGGAGTATGCGCTCAGCGATGAGCTCCGGTGCGTAGGTCACGTCTGGCGACGCCGCGACAACTCCCTCGATATCGCCGTCAAGGGCGCGCCGGAAGACCTGCTGGCACTCAGCGACATGCCTGCGGCTGAGCGCGAGGGCTGGCATCGCCGCATCGATGTGGCCACTGCCGATGGGCTGCGCGTCCTGGGAGTAGGGATTGCCCACCTTGAATCGACGCGGGATCTCCCGTCGTCACTCGAGGGGTTGCAGGTCGAGTTCCTCGGTATCGCTGGCCTGCAGGATCCCGTGCGGGATGGCGTACCGGAGGCCATCGCTGCCTGTCACCGAGCAGGTGTCAGGGTCGTCATGATCACGGGGGACTATCCCGGCACAGCGCTGGCGATCGCGCGTGAGATTGGGATCGATACCGGCCCGGGCTGCGTGACCGGTGATGTCCTGGCGGCAATGGATGACGCTGAATGCGCGCGCAGTGCAGGTCGCGTCAATGTGTTTGCGCGCATGGTGCCTGAGCAGAAGCTGCGGCTCGTGCGTGCGCTGCAGGCTGATGGTGAGGTCGTGGGCATGACGGGGGACGGCGTCAATGACGCGCCCGCCCTACGCGCCTCTGACATCGGGATCGCCATGGGTGCGCGTGGCACGGACGTGGCCCGGGAGGCGGCGGACCTCGTGATCGTCGACGACGACTTCACGTCCATCACCGCGGGTATCCGCCAGGGCCGCGGAATCTTCGCCAACCTGCGTAAGGCACTGACCTACGTTGTGGCTGTCCATGTGCCGATCTTCGGCATGTCGTTGATCCCGGTCATGGTGGCTGATTGGCCCATCGTCCTCATGCCGGTCGAGGTCGCCCTCCTGCAGTTCATCATTGACCCTGCCTGCTCCATCAGTTTCGAGGCGGAGCCGGTGGACCCCAAGGTCATGGACGAGCCGCCCCGGTCACTTGAGTCATCGATGTTCGGCCGGTCCGAGATGCTGCTGGCACTCGCCCAGGGCTTGGTGGTCCTCGCGGTCGTCTTCGGTGCCTACCTGTGGAGCCTGTCGTCCGGCCAACCTGATGACGTCGTCAGGTCGTTCACCTTTGTGACACTGGTATCGGGAAATGCTGCACTCATCCTCGTCAACCGATCACGGCATGTCTCGGTGTGGGAGACAGTCGTGCGACGACGCAATCCGGCCCTGCTCTTCTTCCTGTCCCTGGGCCTTGTCGTCATCACGGTGATCATGGTGGTGCCGTGGTTGAGGGACGCCCTGGGTCTCGGGGAGTTGAGCCTGGCCGAGTGGCTCCTGGCTGTCGGCCTGGGTCTCCTTGCGGTCGTGTGGTTCGAGGTCCTCAAGTGGGTTCGCCGGCGGGAACCAGCGGCACGGGACTTGCGTCACCTTCGCTAGGGTCGGGCGGCGAAAGGGAGGGTCCGTGACCACCGAGGCTGTGGCTTCCGCAGGGGCAGACGAGGCACTTCCCACCAGGGGTCGTCACCGTGGCGCCTACCTGGAGATGCTCATCTCAAGCATGCTCGGGCTGGTCGCCTCACTGGTGCTCTCGATCGACGCCGTGGTCCTCGCGGCCGACCCCAATGCCGGGCTGTCATGCAACATCTCCGAGACGATCTCGTGCGCCAAGGTGGGTGTGAGCTGGCAGGCCAACCTGCTCGGCTTCCCCAATGCCTTCCTCGGCCTGATCGCCGAGCCGGTCGTCATCACTATTGCTGTTGCCGGCCTGGGCGGTGTGCGCTTTCCCCGATGGTTCATGAATGCAGCCATGGCCGTCTACGCCGTCGGCCTGGGCTTCGCCTACTGGCTCTTCTTCCAGGCCTACTTCGTCATCGGCGCCATGTGCCCGTGGTGCCTTCTTGTCACGGCGACCACGACGACCGTCTTCGCGAGCCTGCTCCGGGTCAACCTGTCGGACAACACCTTCGGCCTGTCACCGCGCGCCTACGAGCGCGCGCGGTATCTGCTGCGCATCGGCGTAGACATCTGGGCCACTGTCCTCATCATCACGGTGCTGGCCGCCATGGTGATCGCCCGCTACCTCTAGGTCGAATCTCCAGCGGGGACCTTGACACGGGGTTTACACAGGGCTACTTTCTGTAAACCATGGAGCCGTCGACCGCCGCGCCTGCCTGGCGTGATGCCAAGCGCTACCTGTGGGTCTTCGGGCTCACCATGCCTCTGCTGCCCTTCCTCGCCGTCATCCTCAACTCCACGACCGGCTGGGGGGTCTGGCTCTGGCTCGGACCCATCGTCATCCTCGGCATCGTCCCCCTGATCGACTGGACCGCGGGCCTGGATCCCTCCAATCCGCCCGACGACGTGATCAAGTCGCTGGAGCGGGATCGCTACTACCGCTGGCTCACCTATCTGTTCCTGCCGCTGCAGTACGCCGGGTTTGCCTTCGCCTTCTGGTACATCGCGACAGGGGACCTCAGCGTCCTCGACCGGATCGGACTCGCGGTGACAGTCGGCTTCATCGGTGGCCTCGGCATCAACACCGCGCACGAGTTGGGACACAAGAAGGAGAGCGTCGAGCGCTGGCTGTCCAAGATCGCGCTGGCCCAGACCTTCTACGGCCACTTCTACATCGAGCACAATCGCGGCCACCATGTGCGGGTCGCCACTCCGGACGACCCGGCTAGCTCACGGGTGGGGGAGTCCTTCTATCGGTTCTGGCCGCGGACCGTCGCCGGCTCCTTCGCGAGCGCCTGGCGCCTTGAATCGCGCCGCTACTCGCGACGAGGCCAGCATCCCTTCCGCATCGGCAACGACGTCCTCAACGCTCTGCTCATGTCCGCTGTCCTGTGGACCGTCATGGTGATCTGGCTCGGACCGGCGATCCTGCCCTACCTGGTCATCCAGGCCCTTGTCGGATTCACGCTGCTCGAGGCGGTCAACTACCTCGAGCACTACGGCCTGCTACGCCAGGTCGTCGGCGTGCCGGGCAAGGAGCGTTTCGAGCGGGTGGAGCCCCGGCACAGCTGGAACTCCAACAACATCGCGACCAATGTCCTGCTCTATCACCTGCAGCGCCATAGCGATCACCACGCGCATCCGACCCGTCGCTACCAGGCGCTGCGCGATGAGAAGGACGCACCGGCACTGCCCACCGGATACGCCGGGATGATCCTGCTTGCGCTCGTGCCTCCGCTGTGGAATCGCGTCATGGATCCGCGTGTGTCGATGCACTACGACGGTGACATGTCGCTGGCCAACATCCAGCCGGGCAAGCGGGACAAGGTGCTGCGCAGATTCCCAGCCGCGCCCGCCCGCGCGGAGGCGGTCGTGGCCGAGTCGCTCCCGGGAGCCGTGGCGCTGCTCACCGGCGGCTCGGTCATCGCGACCTGCCCCGGCTGCGGATACTCCTACGACGAGCGCCGAGGCGATCCTCGCGAGGGATTCCCCGCGGGCACTGCCTTCGCGAGCATCCCCGACACCTGGTGCTGCCCCGACTGCGGCGTGCGCGAGAAGGTCGACTTCCTCGTCACGCACGGCGAGTGATGACGCCCGTCACTCAGATGGCGACCGGCGAGCGGATCCTCGCGGCTGCAGCGGAGATGACCGCCGAGCTCGGTTGGTCGGGCGTCACGATGGCGGCGGTGGCGGAACGCGTGGGAGTCAGCCGCCAGACCGTCTACAACGAGTGGGGGACGCGCGACCGCCTGGCGGAGGCCATGGTGCTGCGCGAGCTCGGCAACTTCCTGGATGCGGTGGACGCTGGCTTCGACGCGCATCCGCGCGATCTCGAGGCAGGCACGCGCGATGCGATTCAGCGAGTGATCGATCTCGCCGGGGTCAACCCACTGCTGCGCGCGATCGTGACGGCGACCCACGGCGCGGAGACCGAGCTCGTGCCCCTGCTGACCACGAGGGCCGACGTCGTCATCGCGGTGGCGCGCGAGCGCGTGGCAGATCGCCTCGTGACCTACTCGGGTGTGCAGCGTGACTCGGTCGAGATCGTGTCGGACATTCTCGTGCGCACGGTGCTGAGTCATGTCATGCAGCCCGCGTCGGATTCCTCCTCCCCGGCTGCGCACCTTGCCCGGGCGACGACTCGTCTCCTCGTGTCCTAGGGGGCGCTCACTCCCGACAAGGAGCGGGCGTGTCTATGCGCGGATGACCGTGCCGGTGCGCAGGGGCAGGAGCGCCGGAATCTGGAGCAGTCCGATGACCGCGAGCACGACGTAGACGAGAGACCACGATCCCGCGGCGTCGAGCAGCGCACCCGCGAGGGTCGGCCCGATCGCGGCGAGGAGATAGGTCACCGCAAAGGCCATGGCGGTGAGGCGCGCCGCTGAGGGGGCGTCGGGAGAGAACTCACTCAGCATCGAGAGGCCGATGGTGAAGCCCCCCGCGTTGGTGAAGCCAAAGAGGAAGAGGACGACGACGGTGAGGAATCCAGGGGTGTAGGCGAGGCTCACGAGGCATGCGGACGTGACCAGGACCGTCGCGGCCCACACCATCCTGCGACCGGGCAGCCTCTGCACGAGCCAGGGCATGAGCAGTGCCGCGACGATCTGCGAGGCCGTGAAGAGACCGAAGAGCAAGCCGCCCTCCTCGGTGGTCCAGCCGCGCTCGTCGAGCGAGGGCGCGATCCAGGCGAGGGCGGTGTAGAAGACGAGCGAGTTGATGGCGAGATACGCCGTGAGCGACCAGGCGAGCGGCTGGCGCCAGGGCAGTGCGCGCACGGAGATGGCCCCTCCGGCGCGGTCGGAGGCGCGACGACGGTAGGGAGCCTCCACCAGGGTCCACGTGACCAGGGCGATGATCGCGGGAAGCGCCCACACGGCGAGTCCCCATTGCCACGACCCGGTGGCGAGAGCGATGGGCACCGTGAGCGCTGCAGCAAGAGCAGCGCCGGTGAACATCGCCGCGGTCCACAGGCCGGTGGCGGCTCCAGTCGCGTCGGGAAGCTTCTCGCGCACGAGAGCAGGCACGAGTCCCGAAGCCAGCGCGATCCCGAGTCCACCGAGGAAAGCGGTGACGAAGAGCACGACAGGGATTCCTGCCGCGAGGCGGCCCGCACTCGCCAGGACGAGCACGGCGAGGGCAATCCAGACCGTCTGCGGGCGCCCAATGCGCTGGGCCAGCCACGGCACGATGAGTGCGGCGACACCCATGACGATGACCGGCAGCGTGGTGAGCAGTCCGATGGTCGTGTCGTTCCAGCCCGTCGCCTGTTGGATATCGAGCGTCAGCGGGGGGATTGCCGTGAGGACAGCGCGGAGGTTGAGCGCCACGAGGGCGAGGGTGAGGAGCAGGAGCCACGCGGGTGTGCTGGTGCGCCTCGACACCGCCCGAGACTACTCC
>CAZLNF010000093.1:0-7027 GCA_964560885.1 uncultured Actinomyces sp.
ACATCGATCCGATCGCCAGGATGATGAGCGGGATCGTCATCACGGCCTTGGACTCATGCGGGTGGGCGTCGTCGGGCCAGCGCGCCTTGCCGAAGAAGGTCATGATGACCATGCGCGTCATGTAGAAGCCGGTGATACCCGCCGCGATGATCGCGCAGACACCGACGAGGGGATTGACCTCCCAGGCCGCGTGGATGATGTCGTCCTTGGACCAGAAGCCGGAGAACGGCGGGATGCCGATGATGGCGAGGTAGGCCGCCATAAAAGTGAGCCAGGTGACGACCATGACCTTGCGCAGCGCACCGTAGCGGCGCATGTCCTGCTCGCCATTCATGCCGTGGATCACCGAGCCGGCACCGAGGAAGAGGTTGGCCTTGAAGACACCGTGCGTGAGCAGGTGGAAGATCGCGAAGACGTATCCGACGGGGCCGAGGCCGGCCGCCAGCACCATGTAGCCGATCTGGCTCATCGTGGAGCCGGCCAGCGACTTCTTGATGTCGTCCTTCGCCGATCCGATGAAGGCGCCGAGGAACATCGTGATGACGCCGATGACCATGACGGCGGTGAGGGCAAAGACCGTGCCGTCGTAGATCGCACCGCTGCGCACGATGAGGTAGACGCCCGCCGTGACCATCGTGGCCGCGTGGATGAGTGCGGAGACGGGGGTCGGGCCCTCCATGGCATCGAGCAGCCAGGCCTGCAGGGGGAACTGCGCCGACTTGCCGGCGGCAGCGAGCAGGAGGAGCAGGCCGATCCAGGTGAGGGTCGACTCGCTGGCCTCTCCGGCCATGGCGAAGACCTCGTCGAAGACGACGGTGCCGAAGGTGAGGAAGATGAGCATGATCGCCAGGCTCAGTCCGACGTCACCGATGCGGTTCATGACGAAGGCCTTCTTGCCCGCGGCCGCCGCACTCGGCTTGTACTGCCAGAAGCTGATGAGGAGATAGGACGCGAGGCCGACACCCTCCCAGCCGACGTAGAGCAAGAGGTAGTTGTCGGCCAGGACGAGCAGCAGCATCGAGGCGACGAAGAGGTTGAGGAACCCGAAGAACTTCCGCTTGTTCGGATCGTGCTCCATGTAGCCGAGCGAGTAGATGTGGATCAGCGAGCCGACGATGGTGATGAGGAGCACGAAGACGATGGAGAGTTGGTCGAGCTGGAGGGCCACCGGTGCAGTGAAGCCGCCCACGAAGACCCACTCGAAGAGCGTCTGCCCGATAGCCCGGTTGTCGGCGGACAGGCCCAGCATCCCGACGAGGAGGGCAATGGCGTAGACCGCGGCGCCGACCACCATGAGCACGGCGAAGTAGGGCCCCCAGCGGTTGGTGCGACGCCCGCCGATCAGCAGGATGGTCGCACCGAGCAGGGGCAGGGCGATGAGGAGCCAGAGGTAGGAGAAAACCCCGGTGGCCTCTGCCAAGGGCTGGATCACGGGCGCGATCTCCGTCGCGTCCGCCATCCGAGCAGCGCCGGTCCCGATCACGGCGCCTCCTTCTTGATCACGTCATGTCCTTGTCTGACCCAGGAGCGTGGCTCGCCCCCGGGGCGGTCATCAGTACTTGAGCAGGTTGGGTTCGTCGATGGAGGCTGAGCGTCGCGATCGGTAGATCGCCACGATGATCGCCAGGCCCACGACGACCTCGGCGGCGGCGACCACCATGACGAAGAAGGCGATCACCTGCCCCTCGAGATTGCCCTGCATGCGAGCAAAGGCGACGAAGGCAAGGTTGGCTGCGTTGAGCATGAGCTCGATCGACATGAAGACGACGATCGCGTTGCGGCGCACGAGGACGCCCACCGTGCCGATGGTGAAGAGGACGGCAGCAAGGACGACGTAATTCTCGGGGTTCATCGCGGCTCCCCCGGGGACGTGCCCGGGTCGTCCGCGACGGGGTGGTCGGCCGGTCCCAGCGCAGCCGCGCCCGATGCGAGAGCTTCGGTCTCCGCCACCGCGGCGGTGTCGACCGGGCGCAGGTCGCCGCGGGCGCGAAGAGGTCCGGGGACTGAGATCTCCGCGACGGTCCCGTCAGGAAGCAGCGCGGGAGTGTCGACGGCGTTGTGCCGGGCGTACACACCGGGTGCGGGCAGGGGGACCATCTGATCCCCGCTGCGCACCCGCTCCTCGGAGAGTTCGCGCTGGGTGCGGCGCGGCTGCCAGCGCTCGCGGTGGGCGAGCACCAAGGCTCCCAGGGCGGCGGTGATGAGCAGGCCTGCCACCACCTCGAAGGCGAGGAGGTACTCGCTGAAGAGCAGGCGCGCGATGCCCTCGACATTGCCGCCGTACTCGGCATTGGCCGCGTCGAGACCGACCGCGGGCACTCCGCTCAACGCGGTGCCGATGGCGAGCACAAGGAGGATGCCGAAGCCGGCGGCAAGGAGGATGCCCACGACGCGCTGCCCCTTGAGCGTCTCAACGAGTGAGTCGCTGGAGTCAACGCCGACCACCATGAGCACGAAGAGGAAGAGCATCATGACGGCGCCGGTGTAGACGATGATCTGGACCATGCCCAGGAAGGGCGCCGCATTGGCGAGGTAGAGCACCGCCAGGCTGATCATCGTCAGGGCAACCCACAGGGCGCTGTGGACCGCGCGGCGCGAAAGGATCAGGCCGAGACCGCCTGTCACGGCGAGGACAGCGCACACCCAGAAGACCGCGGCTTCGGCGGTGCTGGTGTCGGTCTCGGTCATGCGCCTCCCTCCCGAGAGGTGGGTACCTGCGTCTCCTGCCAGATCCGCTCGTCCCCCGCGGGCTCCTGCTCCGGCACCGAGCCCGAGACCTTACCGGCGTAGTAGTCCTGCTCTGTCGTGCCGGGCACCATCTGGTGCGGGGGCGCGATCATGCCGGGCATGAGGGGAGCGAGGAGGTCCTGCTTCTCGAAGATGAGGTCAGCGCGATTGTCATCGGCAAGCTCGTAGACATTCGTCATCGTGAGCGCCCGTGTGGGGCAGGCCTCGATGCACAGACCGCAGAAGATGCAGCGCAGGTAGTTGATCTGGTAGACGCGACCGTAGCGCTCACCCGGTGAGAAGCGAGCTTCCTCGGTGTTGCTGTCGGCTTCCACCAAGATCGCGTCAGCAGGGCACGCCCAGGCGCACAACTCACAGCCGATGCACTTCTCCAGACCGTCAGCCCAGCGATTGAGCTGGTGACGACCGTGGAATCGCGGCTTCGGCGGATAGCGGTCAGCCTGCTCGGGGTACTCCTCGGTGACGACCTTCTTGAACATCGTCGCGAAGGTCACCCCGAAGCCGCGCACTGCGGGGGGCAGCTCAGGCATGTTCGGTCCCCTCAGGTGAGTCTTGGTCCGAGATCGCTTCGCTGACATCTGTCGCGGTCACGGCGGTGCCGGAGACTGCGGTGCCGGGCACGGTCGCGCCCGCGAGTGCCCTCCGGGAGGTAAAGGTGAATTCCTGTCCGGGAAGTGGGGGCACGGGATAGCCGCCGGCGTAGGGGTCGAAGGGCTTTGCGGCCTCTGCGGCCCCTTCCTCGAGCTCGCGCTTCTCCTGCCGCGCGGTGCGCACCTGGAGGATCCACGAGCCGAGGACGATGGCGATGAGGACGCCCGCACCGACGAGGAGCAACTCCTGCGTGGTCACGGAGAACTCATTGCGCACGACACGAGCCGCCGCCACGATGACGATCCACACCAGGGATGCCGGGATGAGGACCTTCCATCCAAAGCGCATGAACTGGTCGTATCGCAATCGAGGCAGGGTGCCGCGCAGCCAGATGAAGACGAAGATGAAGAGCTGCACCTTGATGAGCCACCACAGGAGCGGCCACCATCCGGTGTTGGCGCTCTCCCACAGGGAGACCGGCCACGGTGCGCGCCAGCCACCGAGGAAGAGCGTCGTCGCCAGGGCCGAGACCGTGACCATGTTGATGTACTCCGCGAGGAAGAACAGTGCGAACTTCAGCGAGGAGTACTCGGTGTGGAAGCCGCCGACGAGTTCGCCCTCGGCCTCCGGCAGGTCGAAGGGTGCGCGGTTGGTCTCGCCCACCATCGCCGTGACGTAGATGAGGAACGACGGGAGCAGGATCACGGCGTACCAGATCGGCTCCTGTGCGGCCACGATGTCGGAGGTGGACATCGATCCGGCGTAGAGGAAGACGGCGACGAAGGACATCGACATCGCGAGCTCGTAGGAGATCATCTGGGCCGAAGAGCGCAGGCCGCCGAGGAGCGGGTACGTCGACCCGGAGGACCAGCCCGCCAGCACGATGCCGTAGATGCCGATCGACGCGACGGCGAGGACGTAGAGCACCGAGACGGGGAAGTCGGTGAGCTGCAGGGGCGTCTCGACGCCGAAGATGCTCACCATCGGGCCGAAGGGGATCACCGCGAAGGCGATGAAGGCCATCGTCGCCGAGATCACGGGGGCGATCCAGTAGACGGCGCGATGGGCCGTCTTGGGGATGATCTCTTCCTTCAGTGCCAGCTTGAAGCCGTCCATGAGCGACTGCAGGAGTCCGAAGGGGCCGACCCGATTGGGGCCGACGCGCGACTGCATGCGCGCCACGACGCGGCGCTCCCACCAGATCGTGAAGAGCGTGAGCAGCACGAGCATGACGAAGATCGCCAGGACCTTGAGCAGGACGAGCCACCAGGGATCGTTGAAGGTGATCCCACTCATGCCGTACCTCCTGTGACGCGCACTCGCGAGCCATGCGAGGCGCCGATGGCGAGGACCCGCGAGCCCTCGGAGGCCATCGGGACCCAGACGGCGCCGTCCACCACGTCGGCGATGCGGAGCGGGAGCTCCAGCGATCCGCCGTCGGCCGTGATCGTCACGCTGCCGGCCTGAGCCAGCCCGAGCGCACGCGCGGTCTCGGCGGACATGAGGGCCTCGGTCGGGCGAGCGGTAGCAGCCAGGTGCGGCTCGCCCTCCTGCAGGCGACCGGCGTCGAGCAGGAGACGCCAGGTCGCCAGAGCGACGGTGCCCGACGACGTGGACTGTGCGGGAGCCACGCGAGGTGCACTCGGACGGCCACCCGACCAGGAGCCGAGACGATCCATCTCACCGCGCAGGGCACCGACCTCACCGGTGCCGAAGGGCACGTCCATGGCATCGGCGAGCATCGCCAGCACGCGGCCGTCGGAGACCGATTGTGCACCGTGGATCGCCGCGGAGAAGGGCTTCGTGCGCCCCTCCCAGTCGGTAAAGGAACCTGCCTTCTCCGCCACGACCGCCACGGGGAAGACCACGTCGGCCACCTCAGTGGCGTCGTTGTGGTGTGCCGACAGCGCGACGACGAAGGGGACCTGGCTCAAGGCGCGGCGGAGGTCATCGGCACGCTCGTGATCGTCTGCCTCGAGCCCTGCGACGAGGAGTGCCTCAAGGTCACGGGCCGCCTCGTGCTCGACGCGACCGGAATCGGTGAGGATCCCGTCGACGATGGCGTGACCAACCCGACCGCCCGTGGGCAGGCTGGCCGGCTCCACGCCCCACACGGCGGCGACTTCCTCGCGTGCGCGCGGGTCATCGGCCGGTCGTCCACCCGGGAGCAAGCCGGAGAGCGCACCGGCGTCGAGCGCGCCGCGCTCCCCCGCGCGACGCGGCACCCAGCCGAGCTGCGCACCCGTGGCTTCGGCGAGAGCCGCTGCCTGTGACAGAGCACCCGGCACCGCCGCCATCCGCTCACCGACGAGGATCACCGCACCGGGTGTGGCCAGCAGTGCTCGGAGTTCCGGATCTGCCTGGCCGCTCGCGATGCGCTGCAGTGCATTGGCCTCATCACCCGGAAGGCAGGGAGACCAGCGCGCATTCATCTTCTCCGTGCCACGCGTGCGGACCGGCGAGAGAGCCACGACCCGCAGGCCGTCCTGACGTGCCGCGCGACGCAGGCGCAGGAAGATGATCGGCGACTCATCCTCGGGCTCCAGGCCGACGAGCAGCACGACCGGGGCGCGGTCGAGATCGGCGTACGTCGGCCCGAGTGACTTGCCGGCCACCGATGATGCGAGGAACTGCGCCTCTTCGTCACTGGACACGCGCGCGCGGAAGTCGATGTCGCCGGTGCCCATCGCCACGCGGGCGAACTTCGCGTAGGCGTAGGCGTCTTCGCGCGTGAGTCGGCCACCGGTGAGGACTCCCGCGCGACCACGTGCAGCGGCAAGGCCGCGGGCGGCGACATCAAGCGCCTCGGGCCACGACGCGGGTCGGAGCTGGCCGTCCTCGCGCACGAGCGGGGAGGTAATGCGGCCCTCGTAGGTGTAGACGAAGGCGAAGCGGCCCTTGTCGCAGTTCCACTCCTCGTTGACCTCGGCGTCATCCCACGCGAGTCGCCGGGTGATGACACCGCGTCGCACGTCGGTGCGCAGCGAGCATCCCGATGCGCAGTGCTCGCACGTCGTCGGCGTGCTCACGAGGTCGAAGGGGCGGGCACGGAAGCGGTAGAGCGAGCTCGTGAGTGCGCCCACCGGACAGATCTGGATGGTGTTGCCCGAGAAGTAGGAGTCGAAGGGCTGGTCGGGGGCGACGCCGACCTGCTGCTTGGCGCCGCGCTCGAGCAGCTCGAGCATCGGATCGCCCGCGATCTGCTCGGCGAATCGCGTGCAGCGCGCACATGAGACGCAGCGCTCGCGGTCGAGCAGGATCTGCGCGCTCACGTTGATGGGCTTCTCGAAGGTGCGCTTCTCTTCTTCGAAGCGCGAGGTGCCACGCCCAGCGGTCATGGCCTGGTTCTGCAGAGGGCACTCGCCGCCCTTGTCGCAGACGGGGCAGTCGAGGGGGTGGTTGAGGAGCAGGAACTCCATCACCCCTTCCTGCGCCGCATCGGCCATGGGCGAGGTGCGCTGCGTGCGCACCTCCATGCCATCGGTGACGGCAATGGCGCACGCGGGCTGGGGCTTGGGCTGTCCCTCGATCTCGATGAGACAGGCACGGCACGCCGCCACGGGGTCCAGCAGCGGGTGGTCGCAGAAGCGCGGGATCTCGATGCCCATCAGCTCGGCGACGCGGATCACGAGCATGCCCTTGGGCACGCGCACCTCAATGCCGTCGACGCTGACCGTCACCAGGTCGG
>CAZLNF010000094.1:0-6996 GCA_964560885.1 uncultured Actinomyces sp.
GGAGGTCGTGCGGCCCCTCATGCCCCGGCAGCAGGTCATCGACCGCGCCGGGCTGCTGCTCGGCTACGCCGGTGTCTACGGCAGCTTCCTGCTCCATGCGGAGCGTGCCGCCGACCGCTACAACGTGCCCGTCTCGGAGATCCTGCTCGAGCTCGGCCGTCGTCAGGTGGTCGGCGGACAGGAGGACATGATCATCGACGTTGCCCTCGAGCTAGCCCGCAAGCACGCAGAAGCTGAGGTGACCACATGAGCCTGCCCACCCAGGAAGCCGCGACCCGGCTCACCGCCGCGGTGCGCAGCCGCACCGCCACGACGGCGCTCACGGGCGACTACGGCGACTTCGACATCCCGACGGCATACGACGTACAGGCGCTTGTCGTCGCGGATCGCATCGCCCAGGGTCACCGCGTCGTGGGTGCCAAGCTTGGCCTCACGAGCGAGGCCAAGCAGAAGCAGATGAATGTGAGCGAGCCGCTCTACGGCTGGCTGACGAATGACATGCGCATCGAGCCGGGCGAGCCTCTCGTGGTCGAGCGTTTCATCCAGCCGCGTGTCGAGGCCGAGATTGCCTTCCTCATCGGCGATGACCTCGAGGGAGCCGACATCGGTGCCGCGGACGTGCTGGCAGCGACAGCCGCCGTCATGCCGGCCATCGACGTCCTCGACTCTCGCTACGCCGGCTACTCCTTCACACTCCCGGATGTGGTCGCCGACAACTCGTCGTCAGCCGGCTTCATCACGGGATCACAGCTCGTCGATCCCGTCGGAATCGACCTGCGCCTTTTGGGCGTCGTCCTCGAACTCAACGGCCAGGTCGTGGCCACCGCGGCGGGAGCTGCCGTCCTCGGACATCCCGCCTCGTCGGTCGCCTGGCTGGTGCGCGCCCTCGCGCGACGCGGCGAGGGGCTGGCGGCCGGGATGACGGTGCTCTCCGGCGCCTGTACGGCCGCCTTTGCGGTCTCCCCCGGCGACACCGTCGTCGCACGCATCGATCGACTCGGCACCGTGGAGGTCCCATGCCGTTGATCCAGGTCACGATGGTGGAGGGTCGCTCGACCGAGCAGAAGCACGACCTCATCCGCAATCTGAGCCACAGCATGTCCGAGACGCTCGGGGTCCCGCTGGAGCGCATCCGCGTGGCGATCTACGAGATCAGCGCCGACGAGTGGGGCATTGGCGGGGAGCCCTTCTCCGTCGCGCGTCCCGGTGGCGTGACTCCTCCCAGCCCATGACCCCTCCCTCGCCGGAGGTGTCCTGGACCCCGACCTTCCCGGTCGAGTCGCTGGATGCACCACGCAGATTCGACCACGGGTCGCTTGGCGTGCTCGTGGCGATGGTCGATGGTGATCCCCGAGCGGTCTCGGCGGCCTGCCTGCACAAGGGTGCTTCGCTCGAGGGCGGGGTGTGCCGCGACGGCATCATCACGTGCCCCTCGCACTGGTGGCGGTACGACCTGCGCGACGGAGCACTCCAAGGCACCCCCGATGCGGCACTCACCGTCTACCCTGCACGGGTGGTGGAGGGAGTGGTCGAGGTGTCACTTCCCGAGGCCCGCCAGGCTCCCTCGCTGCGCGAGACCCTGCTTGCCCACGCTCGAGGAGAGGACGTCAACGGTGCCTGACTCCAAGCGCTTCCCGATCGAGGCCTTCGAGGATGTCCTGGAGGCCAATGACCAGCACGCCACGGCCTACGGCGGCAGCGACCTGACGGGCCGCGCCGCACGCGGCCTCGCGATCGTCACCTGCATCGACTCGCGCATCGATCCGCTCTCAGTGGTCGGCATGCAGCCGGGAGACGTGAAGATCCTGCGCAATGCGGGCGCCCGAGTGACCGATGACGTGCAGCGCACGCTGCTCTTGGCCTCCTACCTCCTGGGCGTCCAGCGCATCCTGATCATGCCGCACACCGACTGTCGGATGGTGGGGTCGAGTGAGGCCGATATCCACGCGACCATCCGTGCTGCAAACGGCACCGACACCCGCAGTATCGAATTCCGGACCAGTGACGACGTGGATGCCAGCCTCGCCCTCGATGTCGTCCGCGTGCGCGCCAACCCTCTCCTGCCCGAGGGCACCCGCGTAGGCGGTGCTGTCTACGACGTCCACTCCGGGAGACTGCGCCCGATCGAGGTCTGAGCGGTCAGGAGTAGCGCGCCACGCGAGCTACTCGCACGTCGTAGGCCCACGCGCTCACGGCGTAGTTGGGGAAGAAGTCAGCCTCGAGCGCGGACCAGATTCGAGTGGCGACGTCCTCGGCAACCAATGTCTCCACGCGCACATTGCCGCCTTCGATGCCCGACACCCCGTGGTGGCTGGGCCCATGACCCTCGGCCATGGAAACGGTCCAGCCTCGCGCACCGCACTGCTCGATCACGGCGAGCAGGCGCTCCTCGAGAATGCTCTCGGCAACGATGGTGAGGCAGGTGACACTGCCAAAGTCACTCATGCTTTCCGCCATGACGATCGTCCGCCTCTCTTCCTGGCGTGCCTCTGCCCAATGCCGCGGCTACCCCCACCACGATGCCACTACCTCTGCCATGAGCAGGTAAAGGGGAATGCCGATGATGAGATTGAAGGGGAAGGTCATGCCCAGCGCACTGGCCAGCGTGATCGAGGGCTTGGCCTCGGGCAGGGCGAGGCGGACCGCGGCAGGTGCGGCGATGTACGACGCGCTGGCGCACAGGACGCCGAGGATCATGGCGCCGCCCACCTCCATGCCAGCGAGCGTGCCTCCGATCACTCCCGCGAACCCCGCGACCAGCGGGAAGGCGATGGCGAAGACGACCAACCCGGGGCCCGCCTGACGAACCGCCGAGAGCTGCCTCCCCGTGAGCATGCCCAGCTCGAGCAGGAAGAGTGTCAGTACGCCGGCAAAGAGATCCCCGAAGAAGGGCTCTACTCGGACGTAACCCACCGGCCCGGTGAGGAACCCGATGGCCAGGCCGCCCACGAGCAGCAGCACCGAGCGTCCGAAGACGACCTCGCGCAGGGTCTCGCCCATGCCTCCCCCGCGCAGGCCGCGCGCGAGCAGGAGTCCGACGACGATGCCGGGGATCTCCAGCACGGTGAGCAGGGTGGCGACGTACCCCTCGAAGGCGATTGAGGAGGCCTCCAGGAAGACGATCGCCGCGGTGAAGGTGACCAGCGAGGTGGAGCCGTAGTGCGCGGCCATGGCGCCCCGGTCGATGCGCCCCAGAGGGGTGAGCACGCGAAGCAGAGCAAAGGCGCCGATGGGGATGACCACCCCGAGCACCAGGGTCGCGACGAGCGGCCACGCAATCTCTCCCGGCGAGGCCTCCCGGAGCGCTACGCCGCCCTTGATGCCGATAGCGAGGAGCAGGTACATCGACGTGGCCTGGTAGACAGCATCGGGCAGGCGCAGATCGGTGCGCAGGGACACGGCCACGAGACCGAGGACGAAGGCAAGGACAGGCGGTGACGTGAGGTTGACGAGCGCGAGCTCGAGTGACGCCTGGAGATCCATGGATGATGCTCAGGCGTCGATGCTCAGCCGGTCGAGGGAGCCCGCTCCCGCGATGATGAACTCCTTGCGAGGAGCCACGTCACTGCCCATGAGGAGATCGAACACCTTCGCGGCCCCTTCCGCATCCTTGACCGTGATCCGCCGCAATTGCCTGGTGCCGATACCCATCGTGGTGTCGCGCAACTGCGCGGCATCCATCTCGCCGAGGCCCTTGTAGCGCTGGATCGGATCCTTCCAGCGTTTCCCCTTCTTCTCCAGCTCCTTCAGCGTCGCGCGCATCTCAGCATCGGTGTAGGTGTATCGGATTTCGCCTCCCTTGCCCCCGCTCCCCATGACATCGATGCGATGGAGCGGAGGCATGGCCGCGAAGACCCGGCCTGCCTCAAGCAGGGGCGTGAGATATCGATGGATCAGCGTGAGCAGCAGGGTGCGGATATGTGCTCCGTCGACATCCGCGTCGGACATGAGGATCACCCGGCCGTAGCGCGCCTGGTCGATGTCGAAGGACCGGCCCGAGCCGGCTCCGATCACCTGGATGATCGAGGCACACTCGGTGTTCTTGAGCATCTCGGCGAGTGAAGCCTTCTGGACGTTGAGGATCTTGCCTCGGATAGGCAGCAGCGCCTGGAATTCCGCGTCCCGGGCCATCTTGGCCGTGCCGAGCGCGCTATCTCCCTCGACGATGAAGAGCTCTGTGCGCTCCTGATCGTCGCTACGGCAGTCGACGAGTTTGGCCGGCAGAGCCGAGGACTCGAGGGCATTCTTGCGCCGCTGTGTGTCGCGCTGAGTGCGTGCTGCCACGCGTGCCCGCATCGCACCCGCAACCTTCTCGAGCACCGAGCGGGCCGCGGCCTTCTCACCGCGTGGCGGCTGCGTCAGCCACTTGGTGAGCTCCTTGGTCACGACCGCGGAGACGATGCGCGATGCGGCCGGGGTGCCAAGGATCTCCTTGGTCTGTCCCTCGAATTGCGGCTCCGGCACGCGGACAGCGATCACACCGATGAGTCCTTCGAGCACGTCATCCTTCGTCATGGACTCGTCACTAGCCTTGAGGACCCGGGCTGACTTGGCCTGCTCGTTGAGGACCTTGACGATGGCCCGGTCGAAGCCGGCGACGTGCGTGCCTCCCTTGGGAGTCGCGATGACGTTGACGAAGGAGCGCACATCGGTGTCGTAGCCCGCGGTCCACCGCAGGGCGATGTCCACCGAGAGCTCGCGCTCAACCTCCTGGGAGGTCAGGTGCCCCTTGTCGTCGAGGACCGGGACCGTCTCGTGGAAGTGGCCGGAGCCGTGCAGACGGATGACGCCGGTGACGGCCTCGCCTCCCATGGACTCGACGAACTCACCGATCCCACCCTTGTGCTGGAAGGTCTCGGATCCGCCACCCGGCCGCTCGTCGTCCAGTGTCACCGCGAGTCCGGGCACCAGGAAGCTGGTCTGCACGAGCCGCTCGCGGATAAGGGCAGGGTCATAGCTCGCGTCCTTGGTGAAGACCTGCGGGTCCGCCCACCAACGCACGCGTGTTCCCGTGCGCGTGCGCGGGACACTGCCGACCACGCGCAGGCCGGACTTGCGCTGGAAGGGGGCGTCGGGTCCATCGCCCTCGAAGACTCCGGGCACTCCTCGGCGGAAGGAGATCGCGTGCGTCTTGCCACCGCGGTCGACCTCGACATCAAGCCGGGCTGACAGCGCGTTCACCACCGATGCCCCTACGCCGTGCAAGCCTCCGGAGACGGCGTATCCGGTCCCGCCGAACTTGCCGCCCGCATGGAGCTTCGTCATGACGAGCTCGACGCCGGAGAGCTTCGTTTTGCGTTCGGCATCCACGGGGATCCCGCGGCCGTCGTCGCGGACCTCGACCGAGCCGTCGGAGCCCAGGACCACCTGGATGCGCTTGGCCCATCCGCCCATGGCCTCGTCGACGGAGTTGTCGACGATCTCCCACATGCAGTGGAGCAGGCCGCGGCCGTCGTTGGACCCGATGTACATCCCGGGGCGCTTCCGCACCGCGTCCAGGCCCTCGAGCACCGCCAGGTCGCGTGCGGAGTATCCGGACTCTGCAGCACCCTTCGCCTTGGCCATGGAGGCAGGCTAACGATGTCGGGGGCGGGAGCCGCCGCGACGCGTCCCGTGGCGAGGCCTGTGAATCCCCTCACAAATTCCGGCTCGTGCGCGGCGCGTCGCCCCCTCTCGTAGCGCGGGAATGCCGGAAGCGTGTGAGAGTGTTACTTCGAGCGTCACCTGAGGAGGTCGCCGATGTCCGCTCTCACCGCCACTGCCAGCCTGACCGCAGACGACCGTTGCGACGGCTGCGGCGCCCAGGCTTATGTGCGTGTGCGCCTTGCCACCGGCGGGGAGCTGCTCTTCTGCGGCCATCACTGGGGTCGGCATTCCGACGTCCTGCTCCCCCAGGCTGTCGAGATCGTCGATGAGACCGAGCGACTTGCCGAGGCTCCCGCAGCCGCAGCAGCTGACGCCTAGTCCCGCTGCTGACGCCTAGTACCGCCGCTGACACCCAGTTTCCTGGCTGGCACCCCGTTCACCTTCCCTCTTGCTGAAAGGCCGCGTAGCCTCACTTGTATGCGCCGGGTACCCGCCTATGTCACCGCCCTTTCCATAGCGACTGTTGCCGCCAGTTCCCTGACCTGGGCGAGCAGCGCCCAGGCGGCCGATGGCCTCACCGCATCTCTGGATCGCGGGACCCTGACGGTCGAGGGCCGCGGCATGCTGCCGCCGGGTGACGTCATCGTCGACGGCACGTCTGCTTCGATCGACGTCTACCTCGATCCCGACACCCCGAGCACCCTCGTCCTCACGGCCGGACCCGGGTGCCGAGCGGTGGGAAGCAAGGCCCTCACATGCGACGGCCCGGTCAAGGCCATCAGGTTCGACCTCTGGACAGTTTCCTACGCCCAGAACCCCGTCGTCTTTGCCGTCACCGAAAACACATTGATCAACACCACCTTCTGGGGCAGTCCTGCCGCGGACGAGTTCTACGGTGGCCCCGGGTCGGACCGCATCAGGGGAGGCGGGGGTGGGGATGTGATCTTCGGGGGTGACGGTGATGACAACATCTTCGGTGGCTCTGGGCCCGACCTGCTCGACGGCGAGGCCGGCGAGGACGTGGTGTTCGGCGATGCAGGCCCCGACTCCATCACCGCCGATGACGACGGCGGGGCAGTGGACCTGGTCAACTGCAATAGCTTCAACGCCAGAGACGTGGGAACCAACAACGACCCGGCCAACCCGCCCACCAACAACGTGAGCTTCGACAGGGGCCTTGACCGCGTCACCGACTGCGGCGTACCAGGCGCCCCGGTTGCCACCAAGGCACCGGCCCTTACCGGAGTCCCGGCGGTGGACCGGAACTACACCGCCTCGGCCGGCACGTGGACCGGCAAGGGCCTGATCATGTCCTACACGTGGTTCTACTGCCCGAGGGCCAGTGACTGGGTCTCGTTCACTGACGACCCTTCGGACAGTACGTGCTACGAGGTGCATGCCGGGGAAGGT
>CAZLNF010000095.1:0-6993 GCA_964560885.1 uncultured Actinomyces sp.
ACGCCAAGTGATCCGCCGAGCTCAGCGACGCCATCGTTGACCGCCGAACCCATCCCCGCCCGCTCACGCGGCACCGAAGCGAGCACGGCATTGGTCGCCTGGGGCAGGACCATGCCGAGGCCAAGGCCCATGAGTCCGAGGCTGCCGCCGACATGGAGGTACGACGAATCGGCCGTGAGGTAGGCGGCCCAGGCGAGACCGACGGTGACGATCAGGAGGCCGATGACGACGATGCGGCGCGTGCCGAAGCGCTCCGCCCAGCGCGGGCTGAAGAGTGAGGCAAGGAAGAGCCCGCCCGCAGCGGGCAGCATGGCGACACCCGACTGCAGCGGCGTATCGCCCTGGACCAGCTGCAGGAACTGCGGCAGGAAGAACATCACGCCCATGAGCGCGCCGTACACCAGGGCGACGGTGATGATCGCAACGGTGAAGACACGGTTGGCGAAGAGCTCCATGGGCAGCAGGGGCCTGGGCGCTCGCCGTTCCCACCACACGAAGGCAGCGAGGAAGACAACCGCGGTGACCGTCGATGTGATCGTCACCGCCGTGATGCCCTGATCCGGTATCTCGATCACCGTGACGACGAACGCCACGAGGCCGACCGTGGAGAGCACTGCGCCCAGCGGGTCGAGCCGCGGCTTGCTCGGATCGCGCGACTCGGGCACGAGCGCCAGCGTGGCGATGAGTGCGAGGACGACGAGCGGAGGATTGACCCAGAAGATCGCGTGCCAGGTCGTGTACTCCAAGAGGAGCCCACCCACGATCGGTCCGATCGCTACGGCGGCGCCGGCGACCGCAGCCCAGATGCCGATCGCCTGCGCCCGCGCGCGGGGCTCGGTGAAGACCTGCACGAGGATCGACAGCGTCGACGGCATGATGAAGGCTCCGCCGATACCCATGATCGCGCGACAGACGATGAGCAGATCCGCTGTCGTCGCGAAGCCCGCAGCAAGCGATCCGGCACCGAAGACGACGAGTCCGATGACGAGCGCGCGCCGGCGGCCGAAGCGGTCTCCGAGACTGCCCGCGAGCAGGAGCGTGCCGGCGAAGAGCACCGAGTAGGCATCCACCACCCACTGGAGCTCCGCTGTAGTCGCACCAAGCTCCTCCTGCAAGGTCGGCAGAGCGACGTTGACGATCGTGTTGTCCAGGGAGATGACGGCAAGCGCAGCCGCGAGGACGGAGAGGATCGCCCAGGGAGACCGTGATGCCACGAGGTGAGACTAGATCGTGCCCGCGCTCGCGTGCAGACCACTAGGCTCCGGCGCGGAAGGAGTGCCGATGGATCTCGTGGCCGTGATGGCGACCGCGTCGAGCAGCGACCTGACCCGGGAGCTCAACTCCCTGCTGGTCATCGCTGCTATCGCGGCAGCCACCCCCCTGCTGGTCGGGCTCCTACGCCTGCCCGTTGCCGAGGTGGTGCTCATGCTGGGCTTCGGAGTCCTCTTCGGCCCTGAGGTGCTGGGCTGGATCGAGCTTGACGATGCCATCGACCTGCTCGCCGAGCTGGGTCTGGCCTTCCTCTTCTTCGCCGCCGGCCTGGAGCTCGAGAAGCGCGCGGTCCAAGGCAGGTCAGGCAAGCTCGCGCTCACCGGGTGGCTGGTCAGCGCGGCACTGGCCCTCGTCGCGGCCGGGATCCTGGAGAGGCTCGGCGTCATCGACGACTTCCTCGGTGTCGCCATCTGTCTCACCAGCACGGCACTGGGGACCCTGCTGCCGATCCTGAGCGACAAGGGACTCATCAAGACACCCTTCGGCAACTTCTTCATGGGGGCGGGGGCCATCGGAGAGTTCGGGCCCGTCCTCGCGATCTCGCTGCTGCTCAGCACCAAGTCCTTCTGGATGGCACTGCTGTCCGTCGCGCTCTTCGCTGCCGTCGCGTTCATCTTCGCCAAAGCCCCGACGCTGCTGCGCACCAACCGGGTCGTGGCGGTCATCGAGCGCGGGCAGGAGACCAGCGCGCAGACGGCCGTGCGCCTTACGGCGCTTCTGCTCGTGGCGCTCTTGGCGATCGCCGAGGACTTCGGTCTGGACGTCGTCCTCGGAGCCTTCATCGCCGGCATCATCACCAAGCAGTTGGTCCCGGCCGGCGAGCAGAGCGGGCTGCAGACGAAGGTGGAGGGGATTGCCTTCGGAGTGTTTATCCCGATCTTCTTCATCGTGTCGGGAGCCAGGCTCGACATCAGCTCTATCCTCGCCAACCCGAGCCTGCTGCTCGTCTTCCTCGTCCTGCTCCTCATCGTGCGCGGAGTACCCCAGTTCTTCCTGTATCGGCGTGCGATTCCGCAGGCGAAGGAACGTGCCGGGTTCTCGCTCTACGTCGCGACCGCGCTACCCATCATCGTCGCGGTGACGTCAGTGGAGCTTGCCTCAGGCATCATGCGTCCGTCGGTCGCCGCAGCGCTCGTCGGAGCGGGCGCACTGTCGGTACTCGTCTTCCCCCTGATCGCCCAGAGGCTCCTGCCCAAGCGCTCGGACTCTCAGGAGGATGAGCGCAGCGACGCGACGGCGTAGAGGGCGACACCTGCGGCGACCGCAGCGTTGAGCGACTCTGTCGAGGTCGCCATGGGGATCGACACGGTGTGATCGCACGTCTCGCTGACGAGGCGACCGAGTCCACGTCCTTCTCCACCGATCACCAGGACCAGAGGAGCGTCAGCAATTTCGCGCGGAAGCGCCGTAAGCTCCATGTCCCCGTCCGCCGCGAGGCCGACCACCGTGCACCCGGCCTTGCGGTAGGCGGTGAGTGCACGAGTGAGGTTGGTCGCACGGGCCACGGGCAGATGCGCGAGGGTCCCCGCACTGGCCTTCCACGCGGACCCCGTGACGCCGGCGGCACGACGCTCCGGGACGACCACGCCATCGGCGCCGAAAGCGGCCGCCGAGCGCACAATGGCCCCGAGGTTGCGCGGATCGGTCACGCCGTCGAGCGCGACGATGAGAGCGGGCGTGCCCGAGTCGGCGGCCCTCTCCAGCAGATCGGCGGGATCCAAATAGTCATACGCCGGCACGGTGAGCAGCAGCCCCTGGTGCGCGGCACCCCCGGACATGCGATCGAGCTCAATGCGCGTGACTTCAAGCAGCGGCATGCCCTGATCGGCGGCAA
The DNA here is from genome assembly GCA_964560885.1 of uncultured Actinomyces sp. Classification (GTDB taxonomy): domain Bacteria; phylum Actinomycetota; class Actinomycetes; order S36-B12; family S36-B12; genus Mxb001. The sequence continues at coordinate 3,107 of CAZLNF010000095.1, forward strand.
TGGTGAGCGCCTCGCGCACTCGATCATCGGTGTCGACGTACTGCTGGACGTAGAGCGCCGAGGCGGGCACGCCCGCACGCAGCGCCTCCACGACAGGGTTGCGGCCGACGAGCACCTCGCGCCCGTCCTTGCGGGCGCGCGTCGCGGGGGCACGCTTCGCGGCCTGCTTCTCCGCCGCACGCGCACGACGCGCAGCCGGATGCTTCGCGCGCTCCTCGGCCTTGGGGGTGGGTCCCTTGCCCTTGAGCGCCTTGCGTCGTTGACCCCCCGAGCCGACGGTCATGCCCTTCTTGGTGCCTTCCTTGCGCATCGCACCCTTGCGCTGGGAATTGCCGGCCATCAGGACTCCTCTGCTAGCGACCAGCGTGCGCCGGCCGGAGTGTCCTCGACCACGATGCCCGAGGAAGCCAGACCGTCGCGGAGTGCATCCGCCACGGCGAAGTCCTTGCGATCACGCGCGGCCTGCCGCTGCGCGAGCACGACGTCGACGAGCGGCGCGAGTGCACGACGCGCGGCCCCGTCATCCGACTGCGCAGCCCACGGCTCGGCGTAGGGATTGACCCCGAGTACGTCGACCATCGCCACGACCTCGTCGCGGGCAAGGCGAGCCGCGTCACTATCGCCGCTGGCGAGGGCTGCATTGCCCGCGCGCACCGTGTCGTGGACGACCGCGAGCGCCTGGGGCACCCCGAGGTCGTCATCCAATGCGGCCGCGAAGGCAGCGGGCACGCCGACCACGGCGGGACCGTCGCCAAGCGCTTCCTCCGCACGCCGGACAAAGCCCTCGATGCGTCGATATCCCGCGGCAGCCTCGGCCAGTGCCTCGTCGGAGAACTCCAGCATCGAGCGGTAGTGGGCCGATCCGAGGTAGTAGCGAAGCTCGACGGGCCGGACGCGCTTGACGACCTCGGAGACGAGCAGGGAATTGCCGAGCGACTTGCTCATCTTCTCGCCGGATGTCGTCACCCAGGCGTTGTGCATCCAGTACTGCGCGAAGGCATCACCGGCGGCCTTGGACTGGGCGATCTCGTTTTCGTGGTGGGGGAAGAGGAGGTCCATCCCACCGCCGTGGATATCGAATGCGGGGCCGAGATAGCGCGATGCCATGGCGGAGCACTCCAGATGCCAACCGGGGCGACCCGGACCCCAGGGCGTGGCCCACTGCGGCTCGCCGGGCTTGGCGGATTGCGTGGACTTCCACAGAGCGAAGTCGCGCGGGTCGCGCTTGATCGAGGCATCGGAGTCTGCCGCGGGCTGCATGTCGTCGAGGCGCTGTCCGCTCAGGGCGCCGTACTCCGGGAAGGAGCGCACATCGAAGTAGACATCCCCCGCGGCGGCGTAGGCATGACCATTGTCGATGAGGCGCTGCATGAGCTCGACCATTTCGGGTACGTGACCGGTGGCACGCGGCTCATAGGTCGGTGGCAAGCAGCCGAGCACGTCGTAGGCCCAGGTGAAGGCACGCTCATTGCGCATAGCCACCTGCCAGAAGGGCACGCCCTCCTCGGCACCCCGCGCGAGGATCTTGTCGTCGATGTCGGTGACGTTGCGCACGAAGGTGACGTCGTAGCCCGAGGCCTCCAGCCACCGCCGGAGGATGTCGAAGGCCAGGCCCGACCTGATGTGGCCCACATGGGGTGGCGCCTGCACCGTGGCACCGCAGAGGTAGATCGACACCCGGCCTGGCTCCAGGGGCACGAAGTCGCGCACCGCGCGGGCCGCGGTGTCGTAGAGGCGCAGGGTCACCCGCACAGACTAGTGGGGCATTCGCCTAGTGGGGCAGGCGCGTGACGACCTTGTCCGGGGTGATGCGGCACACCACGCGCACGTTGTCGGTGCCGTCATCGCCGGGGTAGCGGTCGGTGCCGGTGTAGGCCTGGTTGAGGCGGTCGATGAGCTCGCGGCCACCCTCCTCGGTCATAGTCACCGTCCCGCGCACCTCGACGTAGGTGTACGGGTTGTCCTTGGGATAGACCAGCAGGGTGACCTTGGGGTCCCGCTCCATGTTGAGGTACTTGCGTCGACCCTTGATCGTGGAGACCAGCAGGTCATCGCCATCCCGCTCGACCCACACCACCGACAGGTGGGGGTAGCCATTGGGGTTGGTGGTCGCCATCGTGGCGAACTCAGGCGCATCAAGCATCGGCAGTGCCTCGGGCGGAATCGTCGCGGTCATGGGGCAGACGCTATCGGACGGGCCAACCCGGCGGATCGGCCAAGCCGCCCCTGTCGGGCCAGGTCAGGCACTCGTGATGAGGGCCGTGGCCATCGCCGCCAGGCCCTCGCCGCGCCCCGTGAGCCCGAGGCCGTCGGTCGTCGTGCCCGAGACACTCACCGGGGCCCCGACCGCCGCCGACAGCACCGCCTGCGCCTCGTCGCGACGCGTGCCGACGCGCGGCCGGTTGCCGATGACCTGGATCGAGATGTTGGCGATCTCCCATCCCGCCTCGCGCACGCGCGAAGCGGCGAGAGCGAGCAGTGTCGTACCGCTCGCTCCTTCCCACTGCGGGTCGTCAACGCCTACGAGAGTCCCGAGATCACCCAGACCGGCAGCGGAGAGCAGGGCATCGCAGGCAGCATGCGCGGCGACATCGGCATCGGAGTGCCCATCGAGTCCCTCGCCCTCCCAGAGCAAGCCGGCCACCCAGAGCGGGCGACCCGCGGCGAAGGCGTGGACGTCGATGCCGACGCCGACCCGGCTAGCCGACACCACCGGCCGCCCGTCGTCGCACAAGGATTGCCTCCGCGAGCACGAGGTCGAGGGGACGCGTGATCTTGAAGGCCTCCTCGTGGCCGGGCACGACATGGACCTTCACGCCCATCCGCTCGACCATGCCCGCGTCGTCCGTCGCATCGCCCCCATCCGATGCCGCATGCGCCGTCTGCAGCACATCGCGTACGAATCCCTGGGGCGTCTGGACCGCATGCAGCCGTGAACGATCCAGTGTGGCCTGCACGACTCCGTCTGCGTCGACCTCCTTGATCGTGTCGACCACGCCGAGGGTGGGGATGACCGCCGGAGCGCCCGCGCGCACGGCCGCGGCGACACGGTCGACGACCTCCGAGGGCACGAGGGGGCGGGCAGCGTCGTGCACGAGGACGACATCAACCTCGGGAGGCAGGGCCAGCAGCGCCCGCGCAACTGAATCTTGGCGCGTCTCACCGCCGGAGACGATCACGAGAGGGAGCTCGATGCCCGCGAGCAGGGCGCGGGATTCCTCGACACTGTCTTCGGGTACGGCGACGACGATCATGTCGATATCGCGCGCTGTGGCGAGGTTGCGCACGGCGTGGAGGAGGATCGGTTGACCCGCGAGGGTGCGCAGTGCCTTGGGGGCACCGGGGCCCAGGCGTTCGCCGCGCCCCGCTGCGGGGACGATGACGGCAGTGCGGGGTGAGTCGACGGTCACGACGACCTCCGCTTCACTGGTGCGGGTGCGAGGACGACCCGCACACGTCCTAGGAGGCGAGGACCTCGTCGAGGATGGCCTCGGCCTTGTCCTCGTTGGTCTTCTCGGCCAGGGCCAGCTCGCTCACGAGGATCTGGCGGGCCTTGGCGAGCATGCGCTTCTCTCCGGCGGAGAGCCCGCGCTCCCGCTCACGGCGCCACAGGTCACGCACGACCTCGGCCACCTTGATGACGTCACCCGAGGCAAGCTTCTCGAGATTGGCCTTGTAGCGCCGAGACCAGTTGGTGGGCTCCTCGGTGTAGGGCTGGCGAAGCACCTCAAAGACGCGGTCAAGGCCCTCGGCGTTGACGACATCGCGCACGCCGACCAGGTCGACATTGTCGGCCGGCACGCGCACCGTGAGGTCTCCCTGGGCGACACGAAGGACGAGGTACTCCTTCTCCGCCCCCTTGATGACCCGGACCTCGACGGCCTCGA
>CAZLNF010000096.1:0-306 GCA_964560885.1 uncultured Actinomyces sp.
TGCCGCAGGGCGACTCTGAGGAATTGCTCGAGGGTGCCGCCCAGGGCAGCGTGCTGGCCAAGCGCCTGCCCGACAACGACGACATCGCCCGCGAGTGGCTGACCTCCGGTGCTTCAGACAACTTCTCGCGCATCGACCTCTTCATCAGGGCGATCGGTACCTGCTAGGGGCCCGATCGGTGCCTGTGGTTGCGCCCTCGTTGACCTTCGTGCGCAATCCACTCACGAACCTGCTGGCCACGCCTGGGTCGCCCAGCACACGGAAGTGTGGGCCGGTCCCGAAGGACCGGCCCACAGTGGTGCAAGT
>CAZLNF010000096.1:316-6977 GCA_964560885.1 uncultured Actinomyces sp.
GCCGGCGGCCTGGCGTGCAGGTCACTCGTCGGGCGGGTCCGTTCTCCGCGCGAAAGGCCTCACGCGGTGAAGCATTCCGCCCGGAGGACGGGCTCGTTTACCTGAGGCGGGCCCAGTTGATGGTGTTGGAGCGGGAGTCGGAGTAGGCGACGTAGACGTAGACCGTGCGGTGGTGTCCGACGGCGCGGGTCCAGGTGAAGGTGCCGTCAGCGGCGACGGTGATCGTGCCGCGTCCGGGTGTGAACTCCTTCTGTCCGCCGAAGCGAATGTACGGAGTGAGGGTGGCGCCAGCGGCGATGCCGGTGACGGTGCCGGCAGCGGTGATACGGCCGTGACGGCCCGCCTTGGTGCGCTGCCCCGCGTCGAGGGTGATGGTGGCCTGGGCGGTGACGGTGATGCCTATCGACAGGTTGATGGCCTTGCCGCTGGGGTTGGTGCCGGCGATCTGGAGGGTGTGCGATCCGGCTGGGACCGTGCTGGGGATTTGCGCGGTCCCAGTGGCCGTGCCGCTGGCATTGGGGGTGAGGGTGCCGAGGTCGATGGGGTCGGAGAACAGGAACAGGCCGACCTCGGAGCCTGCGGCGAAGCCGGAGATGCTTACGGGCATGGCGCCGCCGGCCGGGACCAGCAGCGTCACGTCGGGTGCGAGGGGTAGCGGGGTGCCGCCGGTGTCGGTGGCGGCGACGGTGAGGCTGACTCCGCCTCCGGTCACCGTGACCGTGGTGGCGTCGGAGTCGGGTGTGACGGTCACCGGAGCGGGGACCCCGTCGATCACGAGCGAGCCCTCACCCGGAGGGACCTCCACCGGCACCGGTGAAGGTGTCGGGGTCGGAGTCGGGGTCGGTGTGGGTGTCGGTGTCGGTGTGGTTATGGGTGTCGGTGTCGGGGTCGGAGTGGGGGTCGGAGTGGGAGTGGGAGTGGGGGTCGGGGTCGGGGTGGGGGTCGGGGTGGGGGTCGGGGTCGGAGTCGGGGTCGCACCCGCGGCCGCGATGACGACGGTGACCGGGTTTGAGGGGTAGGTGCCTCCTGCATTGGTGGCAGTGAGGCTGAAGGTGAACGTGCCGTCAGCACTCGGTGTGCCCGCGAGAACTCCTGTTTGTGAGTTCAGGGACAAGCCGGTGGGCAGCGTTCCGCTGGAAGCGCTGAGGAGAGCTCCACTGGCGTCGAAGTCCCACGAGAAACTGCTACCGACTTCGCCCGGGGTAGGGGCCAGGTTCGTGAACGTCGGTGGCACGAAGGTCAACTGCGCCGACGGGGATGCGCCGCTGTTTGCATTCTCGGCGAAGGCATCAGCTGCCAGCGTCAGAACATTTGGGGGAATCGTCACTGCCGGGATCTGATTGTTACGAAATGCGGAGCTGTTGATGGTTTGCAGGGTTGAGGGAAGGGTGAGGGATGTGATCTGGTTGGCTTGAAACGCCTCCGTACCGATGGTGACGAGATTTTCGTTCAGGGTGAGGGAACTGATGCGGGCGCCTTGGAATGCCCGGTACCCGATGGTTGTCACCCCAGAGGGCAGCACGACGCTGCCAAGGGTCGTATTTTGAAACGCCTCCTGACCGATGGTGACCAACGACGTGGGCATGTTCACTGTTCCGATACCTGTATCCCTGAACGCGTTTTGAGAAATGGTGGTGATGGTGTTGGGCAGCACGATGGAGGTGAGGCTGGTGGTGTATCTGAATGCGCTGGTGGGAATAGTGGTCAGGTTCTGGGGCAAGGTCACGGAGGTGAGTACCGGCATGTTAAAGAACGCCAGTTCGCCAATCGTGGTGAGCGGGGAGCCGGGTGCAAACACCACGCTACGAATGGAATCCCCCGCGAGGTAGCCGCCGAACTCTGTGACCGAGTTGGGAATGGTCAGCGAGGTGATCGTGCCCGTCTGGGTCCAGCTGTCCGTTGCAACCTTCGTGACCGGCATCCCGTTGATCGTCGAGGGAATCGTCACCGATTGATTAGTGCAGGTCGCATCACAACCCGTGATCGTGGCTGAGGTGCCGTTAGCACTGGTCCATGACCAGCCGCTGGATGTCCCTGCAGAGGCGAACACTCCGGTGCCTGCCGTGGTCCCGCTAGGAATGGTGGGGGTGGAACTGAAGTTGTTGTAGGCGAATGCGTAGTTACCAATAGAAGTCACTGTTGCGGGAATCGTCAACGAAGTCAGCTGGTTGTTGGCGAATGCGGAGCTGTTGATGGTTTGCAGGGTTGAGGGAAGGGTGAGGGATGTGATCTGGTTGGCTTGAAACGCCTCCGTACCGATGGTGACGAGATTTTCGTTCAGGGTGAGGGAACTGATGCGGGCGCCTTGGAATGCCCGGTACCCGATGGTTGTCACCCCAGAGGGCAGCACGACGCTGCCAAGGGTCGTATTTTGAAACGCCTCCTGACCGATGGTGACCAACGACGTGGGCATGTTCACTGTTCCGATACCTGTATCCCTGAACGCGTTTTGAGAAATGGTGGTGATGGTGTTGGGCAGCACGATGGAGGTGAGGCTGGTGGTGTATCTGAATGCGCTGGTGGGAATAGTGGTCAGGTTCTGGGGCAAGGTCACGGAGGTGAGTACCGGCATGTTAAAGAACGCCAGTTCGCCAATCGTGGTGAGCGGGGAGCCGGGTGCAAACACCACGCTACGAATGGAATCCCCCGCGAGGTAGCCGCCGAACTCTGTGACCGAGTTGGGAATGGTCAGCGAGGTGATCGTGCCCGTCTGGGTCCAGCTGTCCGTTGCAACCTTCGTGACCGGCATCCCGTTGATCGTCGAGGGAATCGTCACCGATTGATTAGTGCAGGTCCCATCACAACCCGTGACCGTGACCACCGAGCCGTTATCCGTGTAAATGAAGCCGGAAGAGGGGTCTGTTGCCGCGGCCTGCGCTGCTGGTGCAAGCACAGCACCAAGGCCGGTGAGCGCAAGAATGCCACTGATGATGATTGCGAGAGGCCGGACTGCGCGGATTCGCATGCCTTGATGCCGGGCACGTGACTTTGCCACGTTGGTGGTGTCGGACGTGGGACGCTTCGCTGAAGAGGACATGGGGCGACGGTAAGAAGGATGCGGGAAGTTCGCTCTACTGCTCTACACGTGTACCGGCCCGGGGGTACACGTGTACCCCTCGCGTGAGGGTTCTCGCGAAGGGAGAGACGATAGTGGCGTGCCTCGGGATACGCGTCTTCTTTACGTGGAGAACGATCCCGTGCTGCGGTCGATGATGACGACCTTGCTGGAGGGGCTGCCGGGAATCGAGGTCGTGGCGTCTGTGAGCGGCTCGGCCGAGGCCCTGGGGATCGAGCAGCCGCTCGACGTGGCGTTGCTGGACTGGGCCCTGGGGCCGGATTCCCTGAATGGCGTCGAACTCGGCCGCGCGCTGCGGCAGCGCCATGACGACATCGGGGTTGTCATCCTTAGCCAGCACTATGCGTGGGACTTCCATGGTGCGAACGGCCGGGTGGATATGGGCTGGTCGTACGTCGAGAAGCGTGCGAATCTCGACCGCGAGTACCTGGTGAAGGTGCTCAAGGCGACGGCCGCCGGGCTGTCGGTGGTCGAGCCGACGATCGAGCGGGGGCGCGCCCCAGCATCGGTGGAGCGCCTGGGCCAGTTGACGCCGCGGCAGCGACAAATCATGTCGATCGCGGCGACGGGCGTGGACGCCAACGTCATCGCCGAGCGGACCGGCCTGCGCCCTGTCTCGGTGCGCAAAGAACTGTCGGAGTGCTACCGGATCCTCGTGCCGGATGCCGCACCCGGCACCGACTTGCGCACCGCTGCCGTGATCGCGTGGATCGAGGGGCGGCGTATGGCTTCCATGGATCCCCATGACGCCTAGCTCGCGGACGAGGTCGGCGGTGCTGACCGTCCGTCGTTTCGTCTTCGGGCCATGGCCCGTCCACCCCGGTGTGCTGTGGACGATCCTGGGGTTGCTCCTCGGCGCGGGCGCGTTGCGAGTCATCGGCTTTCAGCCCGTAGTGCCCACGGTCATTCCGCTGGCTGAGCGACTCGCGGTGATCCTGGGCTTAGTGATCCTCGCGCCCGGTCTCGTCGTCGTACCGCTCATCATCTACACGCGCGTGCGGCGCCGCTTCGTGCAGCATCCGGTCCGGTCGCCGGAATACCTGCTCTCCCTGGCGGGCGCCGCGGCCATTGGGGCACTGGTGGTCACCGCGACTTCCCCCTTGGTGCCGCTCTTGGCCCAGGTCCTCGGTGATCCGCGATTCGTGGACACGTTCGTGCGCGCCTTCGTGCCCCTGTGGCTGGTCAACGCGGTCATCGGCACGGCATTCGCGCGAATCCAGCAGGAGTCGGACGCGGCGCAGGCGGCACTGCAGACCACCGTGGCGCAGCGGCGCCTCCTGCTGGAATCAGAAGAGCGAGTGCGCGGACAGGTGGCCGCCTACCTTCACGATCGGGTCCAGACAGACCTCGTGTCGATTGGCCTGCGGATGCGGTCGGCAATGGGCCTGGCCCCCGAGCAGATGGCGAGCGAGATCGAGGCCGGGCTGGCCGAGCTCGAACGCGTGCGCGCCGACGAGGTACGTCGGGCGAGCCGTCAGTTGAGCCCCCATCTCACGCGCATCACGCTGGCGACCGCGCTGCGTGAGCTCGCCGAGGCGTACCAGCCGGGAATGCACGTGACGATCTCCGTCAGCGATGCCGCAGCGGCGCGGCTCGGAGCAGGCGAGGACGTCAATCGGGCCACGGGGATCTATCGCATCTGCGAGCAGGGCCTGCTCAACGCTGCTGTCCACGGCCACGCAACCGAGTGCTCTATCCAGGTAGGCGTCAACGACCATGACGAGTTTGTGCTGGAGATCCATGACAACGGGGTGGGGCTGTCACCTGCGCCAGCCCAGCCGGGGATGGGGAGCACCGTGATCTCGGCGTGGACCGAAACACTGGGCGGGCACTGGACACTGGAGTCGGCGACCGTGGGGGCCACCCTCACCGCGGTCATTCCCTCGGCGTAGGGGTCGTGCTGCCGGGCCTTGAGTGGCGACTTGTCGCACGTCTGCGCGGCGTGTCCGCTGCGACAACCCGCCACTCAACGAACTGTGGGCCGGCCCCGAAGGACCGGCCCACAGTGGTGCGAGTACTGCTAGACGCCGGCGGCCTGAGCCACGGCGCGCTTGGTGAGCACCTTGGCCAGGTGCTCGCGGAACTCCGCTGACGCGTGCAGGTCACTCGTCGGGCGGGTCCCATCGGCTGCGTTCGCCGCAGCAGCGGCGATGGCATCCGTAGTCGCCGCCGCACCGGCGAGAGCGGCCTCGACGCTGCTGGCGCGCACGGGGGAGGGCCCCATGTTCGTCAGGGCGACACGGGCTTCGGTGATGGTGCCGTTCTGCCGCTTCACCGCAGCTGCGACACCGACCGTCGCCCAGGCCTGGGCGGTGCGGTTGAACTTCTCGTAGTGGGTGCTCCACCCGTCGCCGAGCTTCGGCACCTTGACCGCCACGAGGATCTCCTCGGGCTCCAGGGCGCTCGTGAAGTAGTCGACGAAGAAGTCCTTCGCCGCGATCTCACGGGTGCCGTTGGGTCCCTTGGCGACCATGGTCGCGTCGAGCGCCAACGCCACGGTCGGCAGGTCGCCGGCCGGATCGGCGTGGGCGAGGGAGCCGCCGAAGGTGCCGCGGTGACGGATGGCCGGATCGGCCACCGTCCCCGCCGCCTGGGCCAGCAGCGGTGCGTGCTGCTTGACGAGGGCGTCGTTCATCACCTCGTAGTGGGTCGCGTTGGCTCCCACGACGAGGTGATCACCACCGTCCGTCACGCCCTTCATCTCCGCGATGGAGCCGATGTCGACCAGCGTGGTCGGCGCGGCCATGCGCAGGCGAAGGACCGGCATGAGCGACTGACCGCCGGAGATCACCTTGCCGTCCTCGCCGGCAGCAGCGAGAGCCGAGATGGCCTCGTCGACCGTGCTCGGACGGACGTAGTCGAATGCCATGGGAATCACTGGGCACCTCCCTTGCCGGCCTGGATAGCTCGCCAGACGTTCTCCGGCGTGGCCGGCATCTTGACGTCGGTCACGCCCATGGGGCGCAGCGCGTCGACGATGGCGTTGATGATCGCCGGCGGCGACGCGATGGCCCCGGCCTCACCGACACCCTTCGTGCCGAGCGGGTTGGTCGTCGACGGGGTCACCGTGCGGTCGGTAGTGAAGCTCGGCAGGTCCGCCGCACTCGGGATGAGGTAGTCGGCGAAGCTCGCGGTGAGCAGGTTGCCGTCGGAGTCGTACTCCACGCCCTCGTAGAGCGCCTGACCGATGCCGCAGGCGAGTCCGCCGTGCACCTGGCCCTCGACGATGAGCGGATTGACCTGGATGCCGACATCGTCGACCGCGACGTAGCTGCGGATCTTCGACTTGCCGGTCTCCGTGTCGACCTCGATCGCGCACAGGTGAGTGCCATGCGGGTAGGAGAAGTCATCCGGGTCCACCGTGGCCTCCGCCTGCAGGGTCGGCTCGACGCCGTCCGGCAGGTTGTGCGCCGAGAAGGCCTCGAACGCAACCGCGGCGAGCGGCTGCGACTTGGCCGGGTCACCCTTGACGCGGAAGGCGCCCTGGATGAACTCCAGGTCGTCCACCGAGCACTCGAGCTGGTGCGCCGCGATGACCTTGGCCTTCTCGACCAGGCGCTCGGCCGCCTTCTTGATGGCCTGGCC
>CAZLNF010000097.1:0-6921 GCA_964560885.1 uncultured Actinomyces sp.
TGCCCGGGCGCTTCAAGGACTTCATCGCGATGCCGAAGTTCAACATGTACCAGTCCCTGCACACCACCGTCATCGGTCCCGGGGGCAAGCCGGTCGAGCTGCAGATCCGCACCTGGGACATGCACCGGGCTGCCGAGTTCGGTGTCGCCGCCCACTGGCGCTACAAGCAGCGTGATGTCGGTGGCAAGCAAGGGCCGGATGACTTCGGCTGGCTGCGCCAGCTCCTGGAGTGGCAGCGCGAGACGGAGGACCCCGACGAGTTCCTCGACTCCTTGCGCTACGACCTCTCGTCATCGGAGGTCTTCGTCTTCACCCCCAAGGGGGACGTGGTCGCGCTGCCGCAGGGGAGCACCCCGGTCGACTTCGCCTACAGCGTGCACACCGAGGTGGGCCATCGCTGCGTCGGAGCGCGCGTCAACGGCAAGCTCGTCCCCCTCGAGTCGGATCTCACCAACGGCGATGTTGTCGAAGTCTTCACATCCAAGGCGGAGGGAGCCGGTCCCAGCCGCGACTGGCTCAACTTCGTCAAGTCCCCCCGGGCAAAGTCCAAGATCAAGGCGTGGTTCAGCAAGGAGCGTCGCGAGGAGGCCATTGAGCAAGGCAAGGACTCCATCGTGCGCGCCATGCGCAAGGAAGGGCTGCCGCTTCAGCGCCTGATGAGCAACCAGGCCCTGTCCACCATTGCTGCCGAGCTGCACCAGGGTGATGTCTCAGCCCTCTATGCGGCCGTCGGTGAGGGACGGATATCCGCCGCCAGCATCGTGCGGCGCCTTGTGGCTGCTGCAGGCGGCGTGGACGGTGCTGCCGATGACGTGGCAGAGGCATTCACGCCGTCGTCGTCGACGAAGACGGTTTCCTCCGGTGATCCGGGTGTCCTGGTCAAGGGAGCAACCGATGTCTGGGTCAAGTTGGCGCGCTGTTGCACGCCCGTGCCCGGTGACGACATCGTCGGATTCGTCACGAGGGGATCCGGCGTATCTGTGCATCGTCGATCCTGTGTCAACGTGCCGGGGCTCGAAGCGCAGCAGGAGGCAGGTGCTCGCTTCGTCGATGTGTCCTGGGCACCCTCTTCAGGGAGTGTCTTCCTGGTCAACATCCAGGTCGAGGCACTCGATCGCGCGCGGCTGCTGTCGGATGTCACCCGGGCGCTATCCGATCAGCACGTCAACATCCTGAGTGCCTCCGTCACCACCACGCGCGAACGCATTGCGCTATCGAGGTTCACCTTCGAAATGGCCGACCCCAAGCACCTGGGAGCAGCGCTCAAGGCGGTACGCCAGGTCGACGGCGTCTTCGACGCCTATCGGGTCTAGGCGCTCGCGGGGCCGGCAAACTCCGAAACGGTCCCTTCGACTGCGGCAAGCAGGCTGCGGGTGGAATCGACACTGGCCTGGGCTGCCTCGATCCGGCGCGCATCTCCGGTTGCCTGCGCCTTCGCGAGATCCTGCTCCGCCTTGGCGAGGGCGGCCCGGAAGCGCTCCGCCGTGTCCTCGGCGCGAGCGCGGCGTGCGGGGTCGGTGGCCGTCCAACGGCGATCATCAGCCTGCCGCACGGCGTCCTCGACGGCACGGAGCCGACGCTCGATGCGGTCCTTGTCGGCGCGAGGCACGTGCCCGATGGGCTCCCAGCGCTCCTGGATCCCGCGGAGGGTGCGCTTCGCCGCGGCGACGTCGGTCACCGGCAGGAGCGCCTCGGCCTCGACGACCAGGGCCTCCTTGCGCTCGAGGTTGGCCCGATGCTCGACATCGCGCTCGGCGTTGACGGCATCGCGCGAGGCGAAGAACGCATCCTGCGCAGCGCGGAAGCGAGTCCACAGGCGGTCCTCGTCCTGTCGACTGCCGCGCGGAGCGGCCTTCCAGCGATCCATGAGGGCGCGGTAGGCGCGTGTGGTGCCCGCCCAGTCCGTCGACGTCGACAGTCCTTCCGCCTCTCGGATGAGGGCCTCCTTCGCGGAGAGGGCGTCCTTGCGTTCGGCATCGCGCGCCGCGAAGTGCTGGCGCCGGCGACGATCGAAGGATGTGCGCGCCGTGCTGAAGCGCTTCCACAGGCCCTGCTCGCGACCTCGATCAATGCGGGGTGCTGCCTTCCATGCCTCGAGGAGCGCTGCGAGGCGCTCACCGGTGGCCTTCCACTGGGTTGACTCCGCAAGGCCTTCAGCCTCGATGACGATGGCCTCGCGTGCCGCCAAGGCCTCCTCACGCTGACGTGCGCGTGCTGCTTCCTTCTGCTCACGGGCCGAGACCACGAGCGCCTCGACCTCGTCGCAGGCACGAGCGAGCTCGGCGACGTCGCCGAGGAAGGCGGGTGCGGCAAGTGCCTCGCGCGCATGTGCCACCGCCGTAGGAGCGGTGTCCAGGCCACGCCCCTCCTTGAGGCGGTGCGCTGCCAGGTCCACCTCGACCAGGATGTCGTCGTACTTGCGACCGAAGAAGGCCAGCCCTTCGGCTGGGGTGCCCGCCGCCCAGTTGCCGACGATCACCTCGCCGGTGGGCGTGCTCAGCCAGACGGTCCCCTCGTCGTCGATGCGTCCGAAGCGGGCCGGATCGGTGCGCCGCATGGGAGGCGTCGAGCCAGCAGAAGCCGGTCGCGCGGGACGCTTGAGCGCGGTGGGCCGGGGCGCCACCGGTGAGGGCGCGGTGGGCCGCGGGGTCAGCGGTGAGGGAGCGGCGGGCTGTGCCGGCATCGCGATCGCCTGGACCGTCGTGGTCTCCACGATCGCCACACCCTGGTCGCTTGTCACGACGGTCGTCGTCGTCTCGATCGCCTGGACGAGGGGAGGGGGCGAGAGGGCGGGCGTCGCGACGCGTGCCTCGAGCACGCCGAAGGGTGCGGGGGGAAGGTCCTCGATGATCTCCGCCGTGACCTCCTCCACGACGACGGACTCACCAGCGGGTGATCCTGACAGGGGCGCCTCGGGCGTCCCGTCGGTCCCGTGTGGAGTGCTCTCGCTCATCGACCCTCCCTAGTTTGCCGGCGACGTGGTCAGCGTCGCCTTCTCGATGACGACCCGCTGGGCCGGCGGCCCATCGCTGCCGCCACCTTCGACTCCTGCAGCCGCAATGCCCTTCACCACGTCGAGGCCCTCGGTGACCTTCCCCCAGATCGTGTAGCCCGAAGGGAGGGTGGTGTCCTCGTAGACGATGAAGAATTGGCTGCCGCCCGTGCCCGGCCCGGCGTTTGCCATGGCCACCGTGCCGGCGGGGTAGTTGGCCTCACCCTCAGCGGGGAGGTTCTCGTCGGGAATCGAGTAGCCCGGGCCACCTGTGCCGTTGCCCGCGGGGTCTCCGCACTGGAGCACGAAGATGCCCTCGGTCGTGAGGCGGTGGCAGGCGGTGAGATCGAAGTAGCCCTCCTCGGTGAGGAAGGCCATCGAGGCGACCGTGGCGGGCGCCTCGGCCGGGAGGGTTTCGATGACGATGTCACCGCAGTTGGTGGCGAGCGTCATGGTGTACGCCGTATCGGGCTTGACTGAGTCCGCCGGAGCCTTGGGCCAGGTGAGGTCATCGGCTCGGGTCTCCGGTGCGGGTGCGCAGTTGGCATCAGGCTGCGAAGTGCTCGTGGGATCCGGTGATGCGGAGGGATCGACGGACGCATCAGGGCTGGGGGACACCTCGGGAGATGCGGAGGCGTCGGGCGCAGCGGACTCCGTCGGCAGGGATGTCTCCGCCGGTGCGGCGATGTCGGAGGTCTCAGACGGGCGGTTGAGGAGGGCCCACGCGAGCACGCCACCCACGACGACGACCACGGCGACGACGGCGATGACGCGGTTGCGCGTGCTGCGCCGCTGCGCGGCCTCGGCCCGGCGCTGAGACTGGCGCTCCGCCTTGGCCCTCGCCACCTCACGCCTGCGCTTGCTCGACGTCACCGTCGTCCTCCTTCTTGGTCCCTCCAGGCTGACGCGTGAGTCTATGGCCTGGCTCCCGGGCGGGTAGGCTCATGGGGCGCCCAGTCAGTCCGGAGGTCCCCACATGCCCGCCCGCAGGCCATCGTGTTCGTAACGGGGTTCCCCGCGGGCGCCTGGGGCACCAATTGTTACGCGGTCGCAACCGCCGAGGGCGAAGACTGCCTCATCGTCGACCCCGGGCAGGCAAGCATGGGCCCGCTGTCCGATCTCCTGGAGCGCCATCGCCTGCGCCCCGTCGCCGTCCTGCTCACGCACGGCCACCTGGACCACGTGTGGTCGGTGGCGCCGCTCACGGCGGGCAAGGGCATCCCTGCCTACATCCACGGCGACGATCGCTACCGGCTCGCCGACATCATCGGATCGACGTTCAGCATGTCCCGCGATCAATTGCTGTCGATGACGCAGGGTGCGCTTGAGCTCACGGAGCCCGAGGACGTGCGCGTCCTTGCCGATGGCGAGGTGCTTGACATTGCCGGTGTACCGCTCACCGTGGCACATGCTCCCGGGCACACAGAGGGTTCGGTTGCCTTCCTTGCCGGCCGCGACGCCGAGAGGCCGCCGGTGATGCTGAGCGGCGACCTGCTCTTCGCTGGGTCGATCGGACGCACAGACCTTCCGGGTGGCGATGCGCGTGCGATGACAGAGAGCCTGCGTCGAGTCGTGCTGCCCCTGGACGACGACACGGTGGTGCTCCCGGGTCACGGCGAGACCACGACGATCGGGCGCGAGCGCGCCGCCAACCCCTTCCTGGCCGACCTGGGCACGGCCCCGGCCCCGCGAGGTCTGTGATGGCGCCGCGGCCCACCGGTCTCTCCGGCTTCCCCGAGTGGCTCCCCGAGGGTCGCCTCGTGGAACTCGAGGTGCTCGACACCGTGCGCGAGGTCTTTGAGCTCCACGGCTTCACGCCGCTGGAGACGCGCAGCGTCGAGCCGGTGGACGTGCTCGTGCGCAAGGGCGAGATCGACAAGGAGGTCTACGCCGTACGCCGCCTCCATGCGGAAGCAGGCGACGAGGACTCACTGGCCCTTCACTTCGACCTCACCGTGCCCTTCGCGCGGTTTGTGGTGGAGAACGCCTCACGCCTGGATTTCCCCCTGCGGCGCTACCAGGTGCAGAAGGTGTGGCGCGGTGAGCGACCCCAGGAGGGACGCTTTCGCGAGTTCACGCAGGCCGATATCGACATCGTCGACGTCGATCACCTCGCAACCCACCATGACGCGGAGATGGCACTGGTGATGGCGGAGGTCTTCGCCTCGCTGCCCTTCCTGCCGCCCGCGACCATCCACGTCAACAACCGCAAGGTCCTCGAGGGCTTCTATCGCGGCCTCGGGATCGACGATGTGCCCGCCGTGCTGCGCGCGATCGACAAGCTCGACAAGATCGGGCCCGCCAAGGTGCGTGCGCTCCTCGTCGATGCGGGCCTCACGGACGATGCAGCCGACCGCGTCCTCGTCCTCGCCGCGATCCGGGGCACGGATGGGCGGGTGGCCGACGAGGTCCGCGCGCTGGGAGTGGCGGATCCCCTGCTGGACGAGGGCCTCGCGGAGCTCGTCAGTGTCGTGGAGGCAGCGCAGCGCGTGCGCCCGGGTGCGGTCGAGGCAGACCTGCACATCGCGCGTGGCCTCGACTACTACACCGGCACGGTCTACGAGACGACGCTCGAGGGCTTCGAGTCCTTCGGGTCCATCTGCTCAGGGGGCCGCTACGACGCTCTCGCGACCGACGGCCGATCGACGTACCCCGGTGTCGGTATCTCGCTCGGTGTCACCCGGCTCGTGTCCTTGCTCATCGGCCGTGATCTCGCCCGTGCGACCCGCAAGGTGCCCTCCGCCGTTCTCGTCGCCGTCGTCGATGAGGAGACGCGGCCTGCGAGCGATGCGGTTGCCCATGCGCTCCGCGCACGTGGAATCCCCTGCGAGGTGGCTGCGCGCGCAGAGAAGTTCGGCAAGCAGATCAAGCACGCCGATCGGCGCGGCATCCCGTACGTCTGGTTTCCCGACGCCGCGGGAGACACCGTGAAGGACATCCGCAGTGGGGAGCAGGTGGGCGCTGACGCAACCACGTGGACGCCCCCGGATACTGACCTGCGGCCACGCGTGGTGGCCGCGACTGACATCGACGAGGGAGCATCGTGATCCGCACGCACCGGGCCGGCACGCTTACGAGCGCCGACGAGGGAGCCGAGATCACGCTCGCGGGTTGGGTGGACCGGCGCCGCGATCACGGCGGTGTGGCCTTCCTCGACCTGCGCGACGCCAGCGGGGTCGTTCAGGTCGTCGTCAATGATCCCGACGTCGCCCACGGCCTGCGCGATGAGTACTGCCTGCGGATCGTAGGCACCGTGCGCCGGCGCCCTGCGGGCAACGAGAACCCCGACATCCCCACCGGCGGCCTCGAGGTCGAGGCGGGCGAGGTGGAGGTGCTGAGCCCGGCGGCTCCGCTGCCTTTCCCCGTCGATGATCGCGCCACCATCGGCGAGGAGGCGCGCTTGCGCTACCGCTACCTCGACCTGCGCCGACCGTCGGTGGGCGGCAACCTGCGCATGCGCTCCAAGCTCAACCAGATCTGCCGCGACACACTGCTCGCGCGCGACTTCGTCGAGATCGAGACGCCCACGCTCACCGCATCGACACCCGAGGGTGCCCGTGACTTCCTCGTGCCCGCGCGGCTGCAGCCGGGCAACTGGTACGCCCTGCCGCAGTCGCCGCAGCTCTTCAAGCAGTTGCTCATGGTGGCGGGCATGGAGCGCTACTTCCAGATCGCGCGCTGCTACCGCGATGAAGACTTCCGAGGTGACCGCCAACCGGAGTTCACCCAGCTTGATATCGAGATGTCCTTCGTCGAGCAGGAGGACGTGATCGAGGTCGGCGAGGCCATCGTGCGCGCGCTGTGGCAGGAGATCCTCGGAGTCGACATCGGCGAGGTGCCCCGGATGCCCTACGCCGAGGCAATGCGGCGCTTTGGCACCGATAAGCCCGACCTGCGCTTCGGTCTGGAGCTCGTCGACCTCACCGACT
>CAZLNF010000098.1:0-6856 GCA_964560885.1 uncultured Actinomyces sp.
ACGGGCTGCCCTCTCCTGCGGATCGACGTGGTGTGCGGGGATCGCGGTAGCCGAGACGTCGGCTGACGGCCATGGCGGCATCGACTGCGGGACGAGCGAACCGGCGTAGCGAGTCGCTTCCGAGGCGCTGGACCGGCCCGACGATCGACAGCGCTGCGACGACATCACCGCGCTCATTGCGCACGGGGGCGGCGATCGAGGCGGCCCCGAGCTCGGACTCGTTGACGTTCTCGGCCCATCCCTGGCGGCGGACCTCGGCGAGGACACTGCGCAGGGCTCGGGGATCCGTGATCGTGTACGGCGTCTTGCGCTCAAGTCGCCACCCGCGCATGAGCACCTCCAATTCCTCTTCCGGCAGATAGGCCAGGAGGAGCTTGCCCGTGCTGGTGCAGTGCGCATCGTTGCGGTGGCCGACCCGGCCGAAGAGCCGGAGTGTCTGGGGGCTCTCCCGTCTCTCGACGTAGACGACCTCGCGTCCGTCGAGCACGGCGACCTGCACCGTCTCTCGCGTGGCGTTGCGCAGTTGGTCGATCACGGGGGAGCACGCCTCGTGAAGGTCGTTGTGAAGGGCTACCGATGCACCGAGTTCATACATCGCCAATCCGAGGCGGTAGGCGCCGGTCTCGGGATCCTGCTCGAGGAGTCGCTCCTCTGCGAGGGTGCTGAGCAGGCGGTGGGCCGTGCTCTTGCCGATGCCGAGGCGCCGAGACAACTCCGTCACGCCGATATCGCGGTCGCCACGACCGAACTCCTTGAGCAGCCGCGCGGCATTGCGCACGCTGGAGAGCGTCGAGTGCTGTCGGCGCGCAGGGGTCTCGGTCATCGCGCACTCCTCAGGTGCTGGATCAGGCTGCGCCGCACTTCCTCAGGGTCCGTGGGCGGGTCGATGCTCATGCCGGGGAGACCCGGTGCGATCGCCTGCGCGAGTGCCACCTGAGCGCGGGGCAGGCCCGCGATGCTCGCGCCCTGCATCTCATCCACCAGGCTCTCGCGCCCCGGTGCATGTGCCCGCAGTGCATCGAAGTCACGCGCTGCGGCGGCATGTGCGTGAGCAAGTCCGGTGCCAGCGTGCAGTGCGTGGTGGGCGGTGAGAGTGCCCCCCGGCGGCACTGCGAGGTGGTACGCCACAGTGCGGATGCCCAGCGCGCGACGCACCTCATCGTGATCGGGACCCTCTGTCTCCTCGATCAGGCCGAGCGCCGGCACGACGACGGGGTCGAAGAAGCGCAGGGTCCACGCGAGATCGTCGAGTGAGTCGGCCATCTCCACCTCGGGACCCCGGGGCGCGGGGAGGGATTCGACCGTGCCAATCACGTGAAGCATGCGCACGCCGGCGGCGGCCACCGTGATGCGACCCGCGGCGACGAGGGGGAGGCGGGCACGTTCCGCGGGAGGGAGCGTGGCGACGGCATCCAGGTAGGCCTGGTGCAGGGCGCGCACGTAGTCGGCCATCGCCTGCCTCATGGCCTCGGGCCCAGTCCCCTCCACGCGCGGGAACGTATCAGATACGTCCCGCATGCGGGAACGCTGTCCTTCCATGCGGGACAGCATGGGCCTAGGTTTCGAGCACCCGAGAGGCCCGCGGGCCGGGAGGAGCGACGATGGGAATCCTGCGCTTGGCGCACGTCGACATCACTGTGACGGACCTGGACCTGGCCGCGGCGTACTACACCGAGGTCATGGGGATGCTCGAGGTCGAGCGTGATGAGAACTCGGTCTATCTCAAGTGCTGGGATGAAGTGGACCATCACTCACTGCGCATCTCCTACGCGCCGCGCGTGGGCTTCGATCTCATGTCGTTCAAGGTGCTGCGCGAGGACGATCTTGCCGAGCTCGAGAATGCCGTCGGCAAGTACGGCTTCCCTGTCGAGCGGGTGAGCAAGGGCGCGTCCATCGGCCAGGGTGAGTCCATCCGCTTCGAGACGCCGTCGGGTCAGGTCATGGAGCTCGTCCACGACGTGGAGAAGGTCGGTCGCGCCACGGGCTCACTCAATCCCGTGCCGTTCTTCGAGGGGAGCCGCGGCATCGCGCCCCCGCGCATGGATCACCTGCTTGTCACAGCGGAGGAGGTCGGGGAGTCGACAAAGTTCTTCACTGACGTCCTGGGATTCCGCGTGACCGAGCAGCTGCTCGATGGCGATGGCCACCAGGCTGCGACGTGGATGGAGCGCTCGCACTCCCCGCACGACCTGGCGATCGTCTCCGGGCCCAACGGAGGGCTGCATCACTTCGCCTACTGGCTGGACGACTGGGATCACGTGCGCAAGAGCGCTGACATCCTCGCCTACAACGGCATTCAGATCGACGTCGGTCCGACGCGTCACGGCATCACGCGCGGCAACACGATCTACTTCTTCGACCCGCTGGGCACGCGCAATGAGGTCTTCACCGGGGGATACCGCCCCGATCCCGATTTCCCCACCATCACGTGGACCGAGGACAACATCGGCAGGGCCGTCTTCTACTACGAGGGCGAACTCAACGAGCGATTCATGAAGGTGCACACCTGATGTCCATCCTGCGACTGTCCCATGTGGAGATCAAGGTCCCCGATCTCGAGCTCGCCACGGCGTACTACACCGAGGTCCTCGGCCTCGTCGAGACGGCACGGGAGCCCGAGCGCGTCTATCTCAAGTGCTGGGATGAGCACCAGCATCACTCGGTCGTGCTCACCTACTCGTCGTCCTATGGCCTCGCGCACATGGGCTGGAAGGTCGAGAGCCTCGAGGATCTCGACTACTACGCCGCACGGCTCGAGGACGCCGGCATCGCGGTGAAGCGCATGCAGGGTCTCGAGGTCGGACTCGGCGGCGGCACGGTGGCGCGCTTCGAGACGCCGTCGGGCCACCACATGGAGCTCATCCATGGGATGGAGCAGGTGGGCAACCTTCTCCCGCTCACGAATCCTCCGCCGCGCCCGTTGGGCCTTGTGGGGATCGCCCCGCCCCGGATCGACCACATCTTCCTCACCGTCGAGGACGTCAACGGCATGACTTCGTTCCTGCAGGAGGTGCTCGACTTCCACCTCACCGAGCAGGTGCTCGGCGACGATGGCTTCCAGATTGCGACCTGGCTCGAGGTGTCCCACTCCTCGCATGACATCGCACTGGTGACCGGTCCCGATGGAGGGCTCCACCACTTTGCCTTCTGGGTAGACGACTGGAACGACATTCGCACCGCCTCTGACGTGCTGGCCTATCACGGTGTGCGCATCGAGACGAATCCCACGCGCCACGGTGCGACGCGCGGCCACTGCATCTACTTCTTCGATCCGGCAGGCAACCGCAATGAGGTCTTCACCGGCGGCTACTGGGCCGATCCCGATGAACCCCCGGTCACCTGGACCGAGGGCGAGATGGGTCGTGCGCTCTTCTACTACGACGGTGTCGTCAATCAGCGCTTCCTCACGGTGCACAGCTAGGAGTCGAGATGACCATGACCGGACCCGACGCCACGCACGTCACCCTGCCGCGCACTGAGCGCCCTGATGCGCCCGCCTACCTCCAGCGCTACTTCGATCGCGAGGCGCGCGGGCTGCGCCCGGAGGTGGCCGACCCTGCCCAGCCCGAGGATGACGTCCCCCTGTACCTCCGTCGCTTCCGCGATCGCCGCACCGGTGACACGGGACTGGAAGCCCCCGTGCCGCTGTGGGAGGGCGCTGACGTAGGCGCCACCCGCGCCTGGGCAGAGGTCACGCGGACGAAGGAGATCATCCCGGAGCGCAAGGACCAGACCAAGGGCGCCGTCACCGACGTCTATTTCGTGCGCCACGGCGAGACGCAGGGCTACTCCACGGAGTCGGGGCTCACGCCGCTGGGCTCCTGGCAGGCCCATCGACGCGGCAAGGAACTCGCGCGCAGGGTCATGACGGGCCATCACGTCACCATGGCGTGCGCCGACACCAATCGCGCGCGCCAGACCGCCGAGGGAATCCGCAAGGGCATGCTCGATGAGCTCGTGCTCTTTGGCCGCGAGGCCACGGTCGGAGATGTCACGGCGTACGAGGAGTTCCGCAACTTCCAGGTGATGACTCCCGATGGCTTCCGCGACGTGACGCAGGCCTTCCGGCTCTATCACTCCGAGATGGAGAAGTACGAGCGCATCGGTCTGGGTGGCCGCCCCACGTGGCTCGTGGAGGTCGATCGATTCTGGGGCATCCAGCAGGCCGGTGGCGATCCCATCACGCACTGGCTGACCATGCCCATGCTCACCTTCGAGCCCCCGGTGGCTGCCGTGCGTCGCTTCTGGGCCGGGCTCATGCGCCTGCACGAGGAGACACCGGGTCAGTCGGTGATCGTGGCGACCCACTCCGGACCCATTCGCGCGTTCGCGACATGGGCATTGGGTTACGACCCGGGCGAGCCCTTCAACACCGAATTCGTGCGCGTCCGCCTCCTCGAGGGCGGTGAGACCGCGCTCGTGCTCTATCGCAATCGTGTCCAGGAGGTATCCGTGCCCGACTTCGATGGCCTGCCCGACTGGTGGGCCGGGCTCGAGGGTCGGGCCTTACCGGTGAGTCGACGGGGGGAGTCCGCATGAGCGACGTCACGGTGTGGTTTGAGGGCTACTGGCCCGGTCTCAAGGCCGAGGTCGGCGGCAAGGCCGCGAGCCTCGGGGAGATGACCGGAGCGGGTCTGCCGGTGCCACCCGGCTTCGCGGTGACGACCGCGGGCTACCGCGCAGCCCACGACGCGTCCGACCTCGACGCCACGCTCGCCCGGCTGCTGCACGGCCTCGATATCTCCGACACCACTCGTGTGAGTGCGGTGTGCGGCGAGATCCGCGACGTGATCCGGGAAATGCCCCTGCCCGCCGATGTGGAGCAGCAGATCCGTCATGACTACGCTGAGTTGTGCCGCAAGTGCGACGTGGAGGACCTACCCGTCGCGGTGCGGTCGTCGGCAACGTCGGAGGACTCACCCGACGCGTCCTTTGCGGGCGAGCATGACACCTACCTGTGGATCCGGGGCGGCGACGCTGTCGTCGACGCTGTCCGCCGCTGCTGGGCGAGCCTTTTCACGGACCGGGCCACCTGCTACCGCGTGGAGATGGGCTACGAGCATCGGTCGGTCGAGATGGCCGTCGTCATCCAAAAGATGGTGCGGCCCATCGCCGCAGGCGTCGCTTTCACGCTGAATCCGGCCAATGGCGATCGCTCGCAGGTGGCCGTCGATGCGGCCTGGGGCTTCGGCGAGGCCGTTGTCTCCGGAGAGGTCACGCCCGACAACTTCCTCGTCGACAAGGTGCTCCTCGAGGTGAGCAAGCGCGAGATCAGCCACAAGGCGCATGAGTACCGCCTCACCGACCACGACTCGGTCGAGAAGGCTGAGGTCGAGGCGGAGCGTGCAGACACACCCTGCCTCACCGACCCCCAGTTGAAGGCCATCGCGGCCCTCGCGAAGACCGCGGAGAAGCACTACGGCTGCCCGCAGGACATCGAATGGGCGGTCGACGCCGATCTCCCCGACGGTGACAACGTCATCCTGCTCCAGGCGCGGCCGGAGACGGTGTGGAGCAAGAAGCCACGCCAGTCCGTGGCGAGTTCCGCGGACAAGAACCCCATGGCCAGCATTGTCTCGACATTGATGAATCCGCTGTACGCACGTAAGGACTAGTGAAGGATCGCTCCACCCGGCAAGGACCCAGGATTCGTGCCCCCCGGTCACGAACACACGAGAGGAATGGCAGATGGCCGATCGGTTCCCCAGCCCGTTCGACATCGAGACGCCCGCGGGCGCCGAGGGTTGGCAAGACATGTACGTGTACTCCTCGCTCTTCAGCGAGGCGCGACGCGAGTTCGAGGACTCGATTTTCTGGTTCCAGGACGGCGTGCACTGGCCCAAGGTGCTCACGCCCTGGGATGCCACCTTCTATGAGTTCGCGATCGCCTCGCTGTCGCAGTACAACACCCGCCATCTGCAGGTACCCCCGGCGAATGGCATTGCCTTCCGCATCCTCAATGGCTACGGCTACCTCACCCCAGTCCCCGCCGATCCGGCGACCATCGAGGCGCGGGTTGAGAACTTCATGGATCGCGCCGGCTTCTACTTCATGAACTGGAACGACCTCTACGACAAGTGGATGATCAAGATCCGCAACCTGGTCAAGGAGCTCGAGAGCGTCAACTTCGAGCCCCTGCCCGAGATCGAGGACGCCGACGCGATCGTCAAGTCGGGCGCGGGACTGGGCTCGGGCTATCAGATCCAGGAGAACTACCGCACCCTGCTCGACCTCGCCCTCAAGCTGTGGAACTACCACTTCGAGTTCCTCAATCTCGGCTACGCCGCCTACCTCGACTTCTTCGGCTTCTGCAAGCAGGCCTTCCCCGGCATCCCCGACCTCGCCATCGCGAAGATGGTCGCGGGTGTCGAGGTCGACCTCTTCCGTCCGGACGAGGAGCTCAAGCGCCTCGCGCGCGTCGCACTCGACTCCGGAGTCGCAGAGGCATTTGCGGTGGGCGATGTGGAGCAGACCTGCGAGATCCTCAAGGGCTCCGACGCGGGCCGTGCATGGATCGCGTCCTTCCAGGAGTCAGCCGAGCCGTGGTTCAACTTCTCCACGGGCTCGGGCTTCTACCACTCCGACAAGATCTGGATCGAGAACGTCGAGATCCCCTTCGACTTCATCAACGACTACATCGTCAAGCTGCAGTCGGGTGAGGATCTCAATCGCCCGATGGAGGCGATTCGCGCGGAGCGGGATCGAGTCGTCAATGAGTACTCCGACCTTCTCGCCACCGACGAGGATCGCGAGGCGTTCCAGGGCAAGCTCGGTCTCGCGCGCGTGGTCTTCCCCTACGTGGAGAACCACAACTTCTACGTCGAGCACTGGAGCCACTCGGTGATCTGGCGCAAGA
>CAZLNF010000099.1:0-6807 GCA_964560885.1 uncultured Actinomyces sp.
CTGGGCGCCCAGGCGGTGCTCGCTAACGCCTACCACCTCTACCTGCAGCCGGGGCCCGCGATCATCGAGGAGGCCGGGGGCCTCGGAGCCTTCATGCACTGGGGAGGGCCGACCTTCACCGACAGCGGGGGCTTCCAGGTGCTCTCCCTGGGGGCCGGCTTCAAGAAGGTCCTCGCCATGGACTCCGGCCACCGAGACGACGACGTCATCGCCGAAGGCAAGGAGCGCCTGGCCCGCGTCGACGACGACGGCGTGACCTTCCGCTCGCACCTCGACGGATCCGAGCACCGCTTCACCCCCGAGGTGTCGATGCAGGTGCAGGCAGCCATCGGCGCCGACATCGCCTTCGCCTTCGACGAGCTCACGACGCTCAACAACACCCGTGACTACCAGGTGATGTCACTGGAGCGCACGCGCCTGTGGGCCGAGCGATGCATCGTCGAGCACGATCGCCTGCGCTCCCCTGAGCGTCCCTACCAGGCGTTGTACGGCGTCATCCAGGGAGCGCAATACGAGGATCTGCGGCGCACGGCGGCCCGAGATCTCGGCGGCATGACCTTCGACGGCTATGGCATCGGCGGTGCGATCGAGAAGCGCAACCTCACCGAGATCGTCACGTGGGTCACCAGCGAACTACCGGAGGACAAGCCACGGCACCTGCTCGGCATCGGCGAGCCCGGCGATCTCTTCGCCGGTGTGGCCTCCGGAGCCGACACCTTCGACTGCGTCTCCCCCTCGCGTGAGGCACGCAATTCCGCCGTCTACACACCCGACGGGCGCTTCAACCTGCTCACCAGCGCCAGCCGGCGAGCCTTCGAGCCGATCGATGCCGACTGCGATTGCTACACCTGCACGCACTACACACGGGCTTATCTCCATCACTCCTTCAAGGCCAAGGAGATGATCGCCTCCACCCTCGCGACCATTCACAATGTGCGCTTCACGGTGCGCCTTGTCGACGGGATGCGTGAGGCCATCGAGCTTGGTGACTTCAATGCGATGCGCGAGGACTTCCTCGGCCGCTACTACGCGGGCACCGCATCGGCGTAGGTCGGCTCCCGGCGCTTGACCCAGCCGATAACGGCGTAGGACACCGGCAGCAGGACGACCTCGACGAGCGTCTTGTAGGCAAAGCCGAAAGCGACGTAGACGAGGAACTCCGCGCCGGTGATGACGCCGTAGAAGGCAATGGTGCAAAAGACGATGGTGTCAGCGAATTCGCCGATGATCGTCGATCCGAGGAGGCGCAGCCACAGCGCCTTCTCCTGCGTGCGCTCCTTGATCTTGACGAGCACCCACGCGTTGAGCAGCTGTCCCACCAGGTATCCGGCGACGCTGGCCAGGACGATCCGCGGGACGAACCCGAGCACCGACTCGAAGGCCTCCTGATTGCCCCAGGCCTCCGCGGGGGGTGAGATCTGCACGAGCCAGAAGGTGAGGGCAGCAAGGATCGACATGGCGAAGCCGATGAAGATCGCCTTGCGCGCGGCCTTGAAGCCGTAGACCTCGCTGAGGATGTCGCCCACGATGTAGACGAGGGGGAAAAGGAAGACGCCGCCGTCGGTGATGATCGGGCCGAACTCGATGAGCTTGACCGCACCAATATTGGAGATGAGGAGCAGACCGACGAAGACGCCAACGATGACCGGGTAGAGACTCCGGGTCGTCGTGGCGAAGTGTGCGGGGTGTGGGCTGCTCATCGCGGCGTCATTCAATCAGGAGAGTCACTCGCCCGAGAATCGAGGATCGCGCCGCTCCCGGAAGGCCGCGATTCCCTCGGCATAGTCCGCGCTCGTCCATGCGGCGCGACGCAGTGAGGTGAGGCGCTCGAAGGTGCCACTCTCCAGGGGACGTGCATCCGTGAGGGCATTCATCTCCGCCTTGATCGCTTGCACTGACAGGGGCGCCAGGGAGGCGATGCGCTCGGCCAGGGATCGCCAGGCCGATTCGAGAGACGCACTGTCGTCCGCGAGGCGATTGACCGTCCCCGCAAGGTGAGGGGAGTCCGCGAGGAGCGGCTGCGCCGTGAAGAACATCTCCTTCGCGACGTTGAGCGGCACCGCGCTGAGGAACTGCGCGACGCCATCCGTGTGATACGGAACACCGAGCTTGGCCGGTGTGATGGCGAAGGTCGCATCGCGCGTCGCGACGATGAGATCGCAGGCGAAGGCGAGGTTGCATGCTGCACCCCAGGCCCCGCCCTCGACCACGGCGATGACAGGGAAGGGGGCCGCACGGACCACGCGCACGAGGTGCTCGACCGGCGAGGTCCAGGCAAGGGGATCCCGGCCGTCGGTCGGCAGGTCATTGATGTCGTGTCCGGCGGACCATGTGCTCACCCCCGACTCCGCGCGCAGGACCAGGACCCGACACTGCGCTACCTCCACCGCTGCAGCGATCTCATCGGCCATGGCATGACCCAGTGCATTGCGACGCTCGGGATGGGTCATCGTGACGATGCGGATCACGCCGTCGTCCACGACGGAGATAAGGGACACGCCGTCAGCCTAGGCCAGCGCTCAGCCGAGGTCGAAGTCCCCGCAGCGAGGGGAATTGGCGAACGCCTCGCGCACATCGCCATCCGCGGATCCCGCGAGCTCGCCGAGCGAGTCCTTCACAAGGACCCCTGCGTCGTAGGTGGCCTTGGCCGCCGCAGCAGCACGGACCCACTCGATGCCCGCAGACACAGGGTCGCCCGCGGCTTGAGCCGCGTCGACATGGCCGAGCGCCTCGTCCTTGGCGGTGCCGAGGAGATCGATGCGCTCCTGGAGCAGCGGGATGACCGACACCGCCTCGATGTAGTCGACCGGGATGGCGCCGAGTGCGGCACCCAACTGGTTGGCCGCGGCATCCACGCCATCGAGTTGCCCGGGGATCTGCTGCTGGAACTGCTCACCGATCGAGGCGGGATCCTCGGGGTTGTACTCCAGGGAACCCGCGACGTCGACGATGCTGGCGATGAAGGCATCACGAGCGACGCAGACTTCACCCGCCCAGATGACGATCTCGGGGGTCGGCGTCGGGGTGGGTGTCGGTGGCCGCGTGGGCAAGGCCTGGGTCGAGGAGGCACTCGGACTCGCCGCGGCCGCAGGCTCGCTCTCTGCCCGGGTCGCCAAGATGCCCGCCACGACGAGGAGCGCGACGAGAGCCACTCCCCCGACGGCCACGATCCACTTCGGCATGGCGGACATGCTCCTCGCCCGACAGCCCGGTGTCCACCGCGGTTGCCCCGTGAGGCGCCCACGAAGCCGCTAGGTTCCTCCCATGTCGATGCCGGCCGGGACCGCGGGTCTCACCCCTGAGCAGCGCCGCTCCTTCCGGATATCGCTCATCTGGGTGGCCCTGATCGTCGTCGCCATCGTCGCGCTGCAGCTTCCCCTCCCCGATGTCGTCACCATCGGGCCGACCTGGCTCGTCCCCTTCATCGAGCTAGCCGGCATCCCGATCGTTGCCGGCCTCTACCTCATCGCGGGCGACGGCAAGCGGATCGTCACCGGAACCATGACGGGCTTTCTCGTCTTCCTCGTGCTCGCCAGCGTCATGAACGCCGTCCTGCTCCTCATCAACCTGGTCAACGGCTACACCGAGTCGGGAGCCGCACTGCTCTTCGCGGGCTTCGCAGTCCTCATCGTCAACGTGCTCAGTTTCGGCCTCGTCTACTGGTGGATCGATGCCGGAGGCCCGGTCGCGCGGATGGAGGGCCTGCCTTTCCCGAAGGCCTTCCTCTTCCCCCAGCAGGGCATGGACGGGATGGAGAAGTGGCAGCCAGCGCTCCTGGACTACCTCTTCACGGCCTACACCAACATCATCGCCTTCAGCCCCACGGACACGATGCCGCTCTCACACCGGGTCAAGGTTCTCTTCGTCATCCAGTCATCGACCGCGGTCGTCACCATCGTGGTGACGCTGAGCCGCGCCATCAATCTCATCCCGGGCGGGGCGCCCAGCTCCTAGGCGGGAAGGCGCCATTCGTCGGCCCAGGTGTCCGCACCAAGCGCGACATCGGCGCCGATCGACCCCAGAAGGGGCGTGAACTTGAAGCCGTGCCCCGAGCACGGGGACATGACGACGATGGGACCCCGGCGGTCGAGGATGAAGTGACTGTCATCCGTCATGGTGAACAGGCACGAGGCGACGGCAGCGACGTCGGTGTCAGCCCCCGGCAGCCAACGCCGGGCATAGTCGGTCGCGGCCTCGATCGCCGAGTCCGGCACATCTAGGGTGCGCGCGTCGAGATCGCTGACGACATCCATAGTGTCGAGGCCGACCTTGACGCCTTCGCCCGGCGACTCCAGACCGTAGGCGCCGTAGGCGAAGGTGTGATTGGTCGCATCGGAGCCCACGTGATGCACGTACGACGGGAAGGCGAAGCCCGGGCGAATCCCGAAGTGGACCGGGGCCTGCGCGGTGACCTGAAGGCGGGGAAGCTTGATGCCGAAGTCCTCGAGCCCGGAGAGGTCAGGGAGCCACCCGCCGGCGGAGACCACCGCCACGCGCGCCGTGATGTCACCCGTCGCCGTGACGACCCTCACTCCCCCATCCACCGGCTCCAGTGCCAGGGCCGGGTCCTCGAAGCGCAGGTCCGCGCCCGCTGCTTCCGCGAGGCTGAGGAGCGCCTCGATGGTGCGATCGGCGAAGACCCGACCACCGTCCGGTGAGTAGATGACACTGTCGTCGAAGTCCATGCCGGGCCATCGCTCTCGACCTTCGGCCGGACTCAGTCGCTCGAAGGCCCAACCGCCCGCACGCAGGGTCACCTCGATCTCGTCGATCGCGCCAGCGAAGCCATGGTCGAGTTGCCCTGTCTGCTCCAGGAGCGTCTCGCCCGATTCTTGCTCGAGTGCGCGCCACATCGGGATGGCCTCGGCCGCCAAGCGCGAGTAGAGCGGCTCGCGGTAGGCGACGCGGAAGATGCGTGTCGAGCCATGCGAGGAACCCCACGCGTGCCCGCGGGGAAACCTCTCAAGGAGCACGACCTCATGCCCGCGCCGGGCGAGGTGCCAGGCCGTGGACGAGCCGGCGGCCCCTGCTCCGATGACGATGACGTCGGCGTCCATACGCAAAGCCTAGGACGTGGCCCGCGCCGTGATGGCTGCATGAGCAGCCATGGGATTGCGCATGATCTCCCTGAAGTGCTCGGTGTCCGCCACGACGTCCCCGCTGGCCAGCCGGCCCGAGGCGATCGCCGCAGTGAAGGCGGCGTAATCACTGGAGACCTGATCGGCGTAGAGCAGGGCAAAGCTGCGAATGGCCTCGTCGAAGACCGAGGACCGGCCGAGATAGGCGGAGATGGCGATCGCATCGCCCGTACGCGCATGTGCACGTGCGAGCACATGTCCGCACAGTTCGGCGTACGACGACATGCCCGCCGGGACGAACCCGGACGGATCCGGCGACCACTTCATGTCGCGCAACTGTCGGACGTAGTACTCCCGCCCCAACTTGCCCGTCACCCAGCCGAGGAAGGAGTCACTTGCCGCCTGCATGAGCCGCTGTCCTTCGACGACGCGCTCACCCATCTGTGAGTACGCCGAAGGAACGCTGTAGGGCTCCAACACAGAGTGCTGCGCCTGCTTCAGCTGGAGGGTGAGGATGTCATCGGCATCGCGGCCCTGCAGCAGGAGGACCCAGGCAAGAAGCCCCACACTGCCCACGCCGACCACCTTGTGCCCCAGATCGATGACCTCGTAGCGCTCGAGCAGGGCACGACGATCCGGCGCCAGGCTCTCGAGATAGCCCGGCAGGGAACTGGTGATGAGGGTCCGCGCCATGGTGTCGTCGGGCACCCGCACGAGGAGTGGTGGTTCATCGATGAATTCACGGCGGCCGTCCACGACCGTGGTGAGCTTGCGCACGGCGGTCCATGCGGTGCGGGCCTGGGCCTTGGCGACGGTGCGTCGCACGGCCTTCTCCCCGATCTTGCCGCCCGTGCGCTGACCCCAGGACTCCATCATGGAGGCGTCGACGCGGTCGTACCAGATGTCGATCTCCTTCATGGCTGCGTACTCCGCCATGGAGAGTCGGTACTGACGTGCACTGGCCAGCGCCGCGTCAGCAATCACATCATCGGCGAAGCCGTTGTCGCGGGCTGCGAGCACGAAGGATGCGGCCAGCCGCTTGACATCCCACTCGAAGGGACCGGGATTGGTCTCATCGAAGTCGTTGACATCGAAGACGGGCACGCGATCCGGTGCGGCGAAGAGTCCGAAGTTGGACAGGTGTGCATCGCCACAAAGCTGGACCTGAAGTCCGCTCGACGGCTGTGCGCCGAGATCACTCGCCATGATGATCGCGGTCCCGCGATAGAAGGTGAAGGCACTCGCGCCCATGCGATCGTGGCGCAGGGGTAGCAGGGCCGGCACGCGCGACTTCTCCTGCTCCTCGAGCAGCGAGATGGGATCGGGGCGGTCCGATGCCGGCTCCCAGATGCCCTGCGCCTTGCGCGGGAGCGCGTCGCGCGCGGCCTTGCCTCGGTCCCTGCGCTCCTCGGGCGTGAGATAGGTGCCGAAGGCGAAGGTCTCCATGGGTGCCGGATCCGAGGTCATGCCCGGAGATTACGCGCCACCCCCGAGCGGGCTCACCGCCTGCTCGGGCTTCGGCTGGCGACCCCCAAGGCCGTGGTGCGCTGAGCGTCGAGGGGAGTGATGAGCCGGCGCAGAGCGCCGCGCCACCCGGTCGCCTTGCGAATGGCGCGATCGACCTGATCGGCAGCACGCCATGCCTCCTCGGCCACGGCTGACTCGACCGGGGCCGGGCCGTAGAGGGCCGGGCCCGCGAGCCGCGCCAGGGTGACCACGTGCCATTGCA
>CAZLNF010000100.1:0-6754 GCA_964560885.1 uncultured Actinomyces sp.
TGTACGCCGACACCCGCAAGGGACGTCGACCGACCTGGGATGCTGCCGCGCCGGGACCGGTGGCGGAGCCGCTCGTGGCGATCGTCGCCGACGAGCTGGCATCGAGGGGGGCGCGCGTGGCGATGGGTCGCTTCGGTGCCGATATGCGTGTGAGCCTGGTGAATGACGGGCCGACGACGATCATCATCGACGTCGACTAGCGACGGAGACCATCAGCTCGACGTCGACTAGCGACGGAGACCATCAGCTCGACGTCGACTAGCGCACGAGGATGACCGGCTCCTGAGCGGCCGCGATGTCACCGGAGCCCGCACGCACGATGAGATCAGCCGCAGGGTCGGCCGAGCGCTTGATCACGGCCGTGGCAATGGGCCCGAGTTCGTAGTGCCGTGCCGATGAAGCGACCCACCCGATCTCGCGGTCCCCGAGGAAGACAGGGTCGCCGTGCGCGGGCAGGCTCTCGGCACCTCCGTCGAGATGCAGCAGCACGAGACGCCGCGGCGGTGATCCGAGATTGTGGACGCGGGCGACGGCTTCCTGCCCGCGATAGCAGCCCTTGGACAGGTGCACGGCCGGCCCGATCCAGCCCACCTCGTGCGGGAGGGTGCGATGGTCGGTCTCGTGCCGCAGGCGCGGCACCGCGGCCGCCACGCGCAGCGCCTCAAGCGCCCAGGTCCCGGCGGGCTCCTCGCCCAGTGCCGAAAGCAGATCCGCGCGCGGCACGAGCACCTCGCGACCGATGAGGACGCCGGGCCGGTGGTCGACGTACTTCGACGCGTCACCGCCACGGTCGCTGCCTGCATCCGTGGCGCCTGCACCGGCCATGTCCGCGGGGACCAGCCACGTGACGCGCTCGGGATGGGCCTCGCGCACGGGCTGCCAGACGACGGCCCACTCCTCGCTCACATCGGCCACCTCGACCCGAAGCATGAAGCGCATGGACTCGAGATAGGCCACAAGGGCTGGAGCATCGCCGGCCTCGACGGTGATCCACGTCGTGGTGCCGTCGTCGGTCATGTGCATCACATGCTCGACATGACCATGCGGACTGAGGATGAGTGCCATGGCGGAGGAGCCGGGGGTGAGGGAGTCCAGGTGCTGGGTGGTGAGGCTGTGCAGCCAGGTCAGTCGATCGGGTCCGGTCACGGTGATCACGCCGCGATGCGAGAGATCCACGACGCCGACACCCGCGACGAGGCGGCGCTGCTCGGCGTGCGGGTCGCCGTAGTGCCAGGGCACACCCGAGTCGGGCGAGCTCTCAGGCGGCGGGCATGCCCCGGGCAGGTCCAGGGCCGGGCTGCGGTACTCCGTCACGTCGGTGACAACGTCAGGCACCCTGCTCGCCTTCCCGGCACCCGCGGCACAGGCCGTGAATGGCCATGTGACCGACGTCGGTGGAGAAGCCCTGCTCGCGATCCAGCGACTCCAGGAAGCCCCGGGCGACCGTCGCGGGGATGGACTCGACGCCGCTGCAGCGTCGACAGACGAGGTGAATGTGGACGTCCTCGTCCACGGAGTGGTACGTCGGCGAGCCGTGTCCGAGATGCGCATGGGTGACGAGGCCGACGTCCTCGAGGACCTCGAGTGTGCGATAGACGGTGGACAGGTTGACCTTGGGCGCCTCGACCTGCACGCGCACGAGAATCTCCTCGGGCGTCGCATGCCCGAGATCGTTGACGGCGGCAAGGACAAGGGTGCGCTGCGGGGTGACGCGGTAGCCGCGGGCGTGCAGCTGCTCGTCCCAGCCCATCAGTCCGCCGGGCGTAGTCGCGCGGAGAGGTGGTTGGTCATCGGTTCGCCGACGGCCGCCATGTCGAAGGTCCACATGAGTTCGTCGTTGACCAGTCCATAGAGCCGCTCACCCGCGGAGTAAGGCTTGGCGCTCGGCGAGGCAGCGATCACGTCGGTGCGCAGCGTCGCACGAGCACTGGTGATGCGCGCGTCCTCGATGCCCAACACCTCATGGCTGCCGAGCCAGAGCTCGGAATAGCCGGTCGGGTGCGCGAGCATCACCTCGACCTCGCCATCGGGACGCGGACGCCAGAAGCCCGTCTCGAGCGCGAGGGGGCGGACCTTCTCGCCGTCGTCGTCGAGGAGCCAGCTGCGCGATGCGTAGGAGAGGAAGGGGCGGCCGTCGGTGATGAAGGAAACCTCCTGGCCGAAGCGGAAGTCCTCGATCGTGGGGTACTGCCCGAGTCCGACCCCGGCCCAGCGGCCGATGAGCCAGGAGAGCGGGATCAGCTCCTCGGGGAGGTCCGAGATGGACACCTAGCCCTGTCCCTTGAAGAGCTTGTAGACGACGTAGCCCGAGAACCACGTGATGAAGATGATCGCGAGGACCAGCAGTCCCGTGAAGACGATCTCGAGCATGTTGCCAGCCTAGCCCGACAGGGGCGGCTGCGCTCGCCCCGCCCATGCGCCGATTCGGCGAACGAGCGACTCCTCGATCGCTCCCTCGGCATGCCCGAAGCCCGGCTCGATCCAAAGTTCGGAGCCGGGTGCCGCCTCGTGCAGGGCACGGGGATGGTCGAGGGG
Organism: uncultured Actinomyces sp.; assembly: GCA_964560885.1. Lineage (GTDB taxonomy): Bacteria > Actinomycetota > Actinomycetes > S36-B12 > S36-B12 > Mxb001. Next base: position 2,536 of record CAZLNF010000100.1, read on the forward strand.
GAAGAAGCCATCGGCATCACCGTGGACGATGAGCAGGTCGATCCCGTGGTCACGCACGCGTGCCGCGGCCTCGGCCGGAGGCATGGGCGGCGGTTCGGGCCATGGCTTGGGATCGACGCGCGTGCCGAGGACAGTGCGGATGTACGCGCGGCCCGCGGCCGTGGCGATGCCTCGATGCAGCCAGCGCATGGGGGTCGTGCCGCGGTAGAACCAGTACCCCGGGCCGCTCACTGCGACCACGGCATCACTGGACCCGGGGCCGAGGAGTGCCGCGTGGCGCAACACGACCGCGGCACCCATCGAGAAGCCGATGGTGACGACCCGGTCGTATCCCGCCTGGCGCGCCCACGCCACCGCTGCCTCGACGTCGAGTGGCTCGCGATGGCCCAGCGTGGTCATGCCGTCGGAGTCGCCGTGGCCGCGCTGGGTCACAGCGACGACGGCGGCGTCGTCACTGAGGATGCGTGCGATCCGCTCGACGCGCTCCTGGTCGTGCGCACCGCCGAAGCCGTGCGCGACGACCAGTGCCGTGCGACTCGTGGGATGCGGCAGGTGCATGGCGACGAGCGCGACGCCGTCCGGGCTTGTCAGCGAGAGGGGCTGGGCCTGCGGCGGAAGCGGGATGCGGTGCCTGCCGACTCCCTCGGCCCCATCGGTCCCATCGGGAAGCACCTCGGTCACGGGTCGGTATCCTCCCGTAGTGCGCCTGCTGCTGCTCACCCAGGCGGTGGAGCCCTCCGTGGAGGTCCTGCCGGCGCTCAGCCTGCTCCCGCACGCGGTGCGGATCCTCCCCGCCCAGGCCACGGCCCTGCTGGATGCCCCTCCCTGCGATGCGGTCCTCGTCGACGGCCGTCGCGACCTGCCGCACGTGCGCAGCCTGACGCGCCTCATCCGCCAGACCGGGATCGAGCACCCCCTCATCGTCATCGTGACGGAGGGTGGGCTCACCGCCCTCCAGCGCGACTGGGGCATCGACGAATTCGTCGTCGACACCTGCGGACCGGCCGAGCTCGAAGCCCGACTGCGCCTGTCCGTCGCGCGACTCGACGCGCAGCCCGATGATGCGCCGGGTGAGATCCGCAGCGGTGACCTCTCCATCGACGAGGCGGGCTACGTCGCCCGCGTGCGCGCGCGCACGCTGGATCTCACCTTCAAGGAATTCGAATTGCTGCGCTACCTCGCACAGCACCCCGGGCGCGTCTTCAGCCGTGCGCAGCTGCTGCAGGAGGTCTGGGGATACGACTACTTCGGGGGCACCCGCACGGTCGACGTCCACGTGCGTCGCCTGCGCGCCAAGCTGGGGCCAGAGCACGAGGCGCTCATCGGCACCGTGCGCAACGTCGGGTACCGCTTCGTCCCCGCCCGCCCCGACGAGGCGACCGTATCCACGCTCGAGGACGACGCCGAGGTCGAGAGCCGAGCGGGCAGGTGAGCGCGATCGAGGTCCGTCGCCACCTCGACCGGGCGGAGGTCCTCGATGTCTTCGACCTCGTCGATGACGCCACGCGGCATGACGGGGTCACCCCGATCTCCGAGCACGTGATGCTGCACCTTCGCCATGGCGGCGACGCCGACGTACGCCACCTGCTCGCCCGGTCCCCGGAGGGGCGCCTCGTCGGCTACGCGCATCTCGACGTCACCGATCTCGTCGAGGGCCCGAGTGCCGAGCTCGTGGTCGCGCCGTCGGCACGCCGCCGCGGCCTCGGGCACGCTCTCGTCGAGGACCTCATTCGCATCAGCGACGCCGATGTCCCCGGCCGGGGGTTGCGCCTCTGGGCCCACGGCGAGAGCGAGGCGGCCCGCGGACTGGCCGAGCGACTCGGTTTCGCTCGCGCACGCGTGCTCTGGCAGATGCGCCGCTCCCTGGTGACATCGCTCCCCGAGACGCCACTGCCCGCTGGAGTGCAGCTGCGCACCTTCCTGCCCGGTATCGACGACTCAGCGTGGCTCGCGGTCAACACCGCAGCCTTCGCCGATCTGCCCGACCAGGGCGGCTGGACGATCGAAGACCTGCAGCGGCGCATGAGCGAGTCCTGGTTCGATGCCTCGGGCTTCCTCGTCGCCACTGACGAGCGCGGCGACATCGTCGGCTTCCACTGGACCAAGGTCCACGGTGGTGACCACGCCCACGACGACGATGACCATGCACGTCTGCATACCGAGGGCGTGGACCACTCCCACGGGCATGGCCACGAGGCCATGGGCGAGGTCTACGTCATCGGCGTCGATCCGGCCTGGCAGGGCACCGGCCTGGGCAGGGCGCTGCTGCTAGCCGGCCTGCGGCTCCTCGCCGCGCGCGGGCTGACCCAGGCGATGCTCTACGTCGACGCCGCCAACACCCCCGCCATCGGCCTTTACTCCAGCCTCGGCTTCACCCGCTGGGATACCGACGTGCTCTACCGTCGCGCCTGATTCGTCCCCTCCTCCCTCAAGCGTCATCCGCGGGCCACCCGCGCCTCATCCGGCTGTGGGACCATAGGGGGATGTCCACCGATGCTCCCCAGGCCCACATCCCGCAGGCCGAGGTTGAGTTGGACGAGGCTGCCGTGGCCACGGTCGAGGCCGAGGCCGGCCCGCTTCCCCCGGATCGCTTCCTCGACCGCGAGCTCTCCTGGCTCGCCTTCAACGAGCGCGTCCTGCAGCTCTCGGAGGACCCCGACCTCCCCGTGCTCGACCGAGCGAAGTTCATCGCGATCTTCGCGAGCAACCTCGACGAGTTCTTCATGGTCCGCGTCGCAGGTCTCAAGCGCCGCATCGCGACCGGCATCGCCGTGCGCGCGGCGAGCGGGCTCACGCCTCGCGAGGTGCTCGAGGCAATCTGGAGCCGAGCCCACCTGCTTCAGCTCCAGCAGGCGACGATCTTCCGCGACGAGGTGCGCCCGGCGCTCGCCGCGCACGGCGTGCAGATCCTCGACTGGGAGGCCCTCACCGCGGATGAGCGCACCGAGCTCGACGCGTTCTTCGACCAGCGCGTCTTCCCTGTGCTCACCCCGCTCGCGGTGGACCCGAGCCATCCCTTCCCCTACATCAGCGGACTGTCGCTCAATCTCGCCGTCGTCGTGCGCAACCCCGTGACCGGCACCGAGCTCTTCGCGCGCGTGAAGGTCCCGCCATCGCTGCCGCGCTTCGTCCCCGTCGGGGCCCAGCGCTTCGTCCAGCTCGAAGCCGTCATCGCCGCGCACCTCGACGAGCTCTTCCCGGGCATGGACATCCTCCAGCACCACACCTTCCGCGTGACGCGCAACGAAGACGTCGAGGTGGAGGAGGATGACGCCGAGAACCTCCTCAAGGCACTCGAGCGCGAGCTCTCGCGACGCCGCTTCGGACCTGCCGTCCGCCTCGAGGTCGAGAGCTCGATCGATCCCCACGTGCTCGAGTTGCTCATGGACGAGCTCGACGTGAGCGAACCCGAGGTCTTCCGCCTCCCCGGTCCGCTTGACCTCACCGGCCTGTGGTCCCTGTACGCCGTGGATCGCGATGACCTCAAGCAGGCGAGCTTCGTGCCGCGGACGAGCCGTGCGCTCGCCGAGGTGGAGTCGGCTTCAGCACCCGACATCATCGCGGAGGTGCGCGAGAAGGACGTCCTCGTGCACCATCCCTACGACTCGTTCTCCACGAGCGTGCAGCTCTTCCTCGAGCAGGCCGCTGTGGATCCGCACGTCCTCGCCATCAAGCAGACGCTCTACCGCACCAGCGGCGACTCACCGATCGTGCAGGCGCTCATCGAGGCAGCCCGCAACGGCAAGCAGGTGCTCGCCCTCGTCGAGATCAAGGCCCGCTTCGACGAGCAGAACAACATCGACTGGGGCAAGAAGCTCGAGGAGGCCGGCGTCCACGTCGTCTACGGCCTGGTCGGGCTCAAGACACACTGCAAGCTCTCGCTCGTCGTCCGCGATGACGGCGACCGACTGCGTCGCTACTGCCACCTGGGCACGGGCAACTATCACCCCAAGACCGCTCGCCTCTATGAGGACTTCGGTCTCTTCACCTGCGACCACCAGGTCGGCGAAGACGTCTCGGATCTCTTCAACGTCCTGTCCGGGTACTCGATGAACACCGACTACCACCGACTGCTCGTCGCCCCGCACTCCATCCGCACCGGCCTCATCGAGCGGATTGACCGCGAGATCGAGCACGCGCGCGCGGGCCGCAAGTCAGGGATCCGCTTCAAGGCCAACTCGGTCGTCGACGAGCGCACCATCGACGCCCTCTACCGCGC
>CAZLNF010000101.1:0-6709 GCA_964560885.1 uncultured Actinomyces sp.
CGTGCCAGCAGATGGAGCCGGCGCTCACACCCGCGAGGATCGTGCCGCGATCCCACGCTGCGCGCATCGCGGTGTCGACTCCGTGCAGTCGCCACAATGCGAGGAGGTTGGCGACGCTGCCGCCGCCGACCCACACGAGGTCGGAGCGCCCGAGCACCTCCTCGGGGTCGCGGTTGGGCATGGTGAAGAGCGCGAGATGGTCCACATCGCAGCCCAGTGCGCCGAGGGCGGCGTAGGAGCGTGAGAGGTAGGACGCATCGTCACCGCTTGCCGTCATCACCAGGCAGACGCGCGGCCGCTCGGCTCCGGTGAGTCGCAACGCCTCGAGCATGAGACCGCCGGGGCGCATCACCCCCCACCGATCCGTGGCGAGGAAGCCTCCGCTCGTCGCGAGGATTCGGCGGGTCGTCATGACGCCTCCTGTGGGGTGTCGATGGAGAATTCGAGACCGAGGTCCTCGAGCACGGCGTCGGCAGCCCGGCGTCCGCTCACGAGGGCGCCTTGGATCGACGAGGTGTCGCGGTGGTCCCCGGCGACGTAGGTGCCCGCGCCCAGTCGCACGGGGCGCCGCATGTCGAGGGGCACGGGCATGGCTGGCAGTGCGTAGGGGATGGGGTACGTCGCGATGAGCTCCCAGCGCGATGTCGGGACGCCGTAGAGCCAGCCGAGGTGGTCGCGCACTGCTGCTTCGTGCGCGCTGCTCTCGCGGACACCGAGTGCCGATGCCGAGACAAGGGCGCTGCCGGGTGGCGCGTACTCCGGCGCCGCGTGCGTGAGGACGACCGTGTTGATCACAGGACCGCGTCGCGCGCCGTCCAAGGTGAGGACGGCCTCGCCGTCGGCGAGCCGCGAGGCATCACCATCGGGGCGGTAGTACCACGTCGTCACGGAGCGCGGCGCGGGCACGCGCATCGCGGGGAGCAGCCGGCGCGCGGACTGCGGATCTGCAGCGACGATGACGGCATCCGCCTCGAGAACATCGCCGCCCTCGAGCACGACTGCGCGCGATGAGACGGAGGCGACCGGCGTCTCCAATCGCACATCGAGTCCCGCGGCGAGTTGCTCGGGGATCCGCTGCATGCCCCGTGCCGGCACGGAGGGAGTGCCCTTGACGAAGGAGCGCAGCACGAGGTCGAGGAATCGCCGTGATGTGGTGAGGTCGGACTCGAGGAAGACCCCGGCGAGGAAGGGGCGCAGCAGGCGCTCCATGAGCCTGCGGTCGGCTCCTGCTCGACGCAGGGCCTCTGCGCTGGTGATGTCGGGCTCGGTGCGCAGGTGCGCGGGTGAGCGCACCGCCCGCGAGACGGCGTATCCCGCGAAGCGCGCTGTGGAGACGGGAGAGCCAATGCGCGCCAGGAGGGAGGGGACAGCCCAGCTGGGCTCGCGCCGCGGGTCGGCGATGCGCGCGACCTGTCTGCGTCCCCGGGGTCGGAGCACCACGCGCGCGCCCGCGACGAAGGGGCGCAGATCGAGTGCTTCGTAGTCGAGGACGCGCTGGCCTTCGGGATACGCCGGGTTGTAGAGCTGGAATCCGCGGTCGAGGCGGAATCCGTCGACGACATCCGTGCGCATGCGTCCGCCCACCGCATCGGAGGCCTCGAGGATCGTGACCGGGACTCCGAAAGCCTGCAGGCGCCGTGCGGCGGCGAGACCACTGAGGCCTGCGCCAACCACGATCACGGACATGGCGCTCACGCTAGCCGCCTGTGGATAAGTCAGAGCACGCGACCGCCACCTGCGGGCACGATGCCCGCATGACGACGACCACCATCACGACACTGCTCGCCCTGCCACCCGATCTCGTCGAGCGCGATCGCGTGCGACGACAGGCCCTGCGGGTCGGCGCCGTGCGACACGAGGGCCTCGCGCCCTTGCGGGAGGTTGCCTTTGCTGGCGAGGGCCTCGCGCTGACGTGGGAGGTGCCCGGGGAGCGAGAGGGGCTCGTGCACGATGACAGCGTGCTCGCCGCACTCGCGCCGGTGGCGGCGGGATTGGCCCTGTTGCACGATGCGGGACTCGCCCACGGCGGTGTCAGCGAGGCCAACGTGCACGTGCAGGCGGGTCGCGGTGTCCTCTCCGGTTGGCGACCGGGAGGCACCCCCGAGGGCGATGTCGCAGCCCTCGTCGCCCTGATCGATTCGTCACTACCTTCTGCATCGGTCGGCGCGGAGATCGCCCAGATCCTCATCGCCGGATCCGATCCCGATCCTGCGGCTCGGCCCTCGATGGCGCGCATCGCCGCAGTCCTGGATCGCGCCGCGGTTTATGTCGTGCCGCCGATCTCTCCACCGGCACATCGTCGAGCGCGCGTGGTCCACGAGGGCGAGGCATCTACGTCGTCACTCCGCGCTGTCGCCTCGCCCGCGCCGAAAGTCGCCACCGGCCCGATGGTGCATCCGCGTGGCCGGGGGCGGCATGCAGCGTCGCAAGGTCCACGTGCGGCGACAGCCCTGAGCATCCGGCTGCCTTGGCGCTGGGGAGTGGCCCTCGCCGGTGTTGCCGCGGCGGCGTTCCTGGGGATGTCGGCCCTGGGGTCCGCGGGGTCAGCCCAGGAGATCTGCCCGGCAGTGTCGGGCTCCTCCGCGTGGAGTTCGCTCGTGCAGCAGGCGGTGGGCGACTAACTCCCGGCGACGGCCTGCTTGATCGCAGAGTCGATCGTGGGATCGCTCCAGGTGAAGCCGTCGCCCTCGAGCACCTTGGGCAGCACGCGCTGACTGCCGAGCACGTCCTGTGAGAACTCCCCGAGCGCGATCTTGAGCGCGAAGGCAGGGACGGGCAGGACGGTGGGGCGGCCCAGCACCCGACCCATCGCCGCGGTGACCTCGGCATTGGTCACGGGAGTGGGGGCGGTGAGATTGACCGGCCCTGCATACTTCGCGTCCTCGAGCAGCGCGATGAGCGCGGCGATCTCATCGCGCATCGAGATGAAGGACCAGTACTGCGAGCCGGAGCCGACCTTGCCGCCGAGTCCCGCCTTGAAGATCGGCATCAGCCGCTTCCAGGCACCGCCCTTGGAACTGACGACCAGGCCGGTGCGCGCGAAGGGCACGCGGATTCCCGCGTCGACGGCGGGTTGTGCCGACGCCTCCCACTGCGCCACGACATCCGCGAGGAAGCCCGCGCCCTGGGGGGATTCCTCGGTGACGGCCCGGTCACCCGTGTCGCCGTAGTAGCCGATGGCTGAACCGCATACGAGCACGGAGGGCTTGGGGTCGAGTGCTGCGGCCGCACGCGCGATGGTCGTCGTGCCCTGCACGCGCGAGTCGAGGATCTCCGCCTTGTAGGCGTCGGTCCAGCGCTTGTCGCCGACGCCGGCGCCAGCGAGGTGGATGATACCGTCGACGCCGGCCAGGCCAGCAAGATCGACATCTCCGGAGCGCGGGTCCCAGCGCACCTCATCGGGCGCCGAGGGTGCACGGCGCACAAGGCGGATGACTTCATGACCCCGCGCGCGAAGCGCGGGCACGAGGGCGGAGCCGATGAGGCCGCTCGCGCCCGTGACGGCGACGCGCATCAGGCGCCCACGTCCGCGAAGGTGCCTTCCTCAAGCCGACTGCGCACGGCGGTGAGGAACCGTGCGGCGTCGGCGCCATCGACCAGGCGATGGTCGTAGGTCAGGGCGAGGTAGACCATCGAGCGGATCGCGATGACATCGCTGCCGTCGTCGCTGATGACAATCGGGCGCTTGACGACACTCCCGGTGCCGAGGATCGCCACCTGTGGCTGGTTGACGATCGGCGTATCGAAGAGTGCGCCGCGGCTGCCGGTGTTGGTGAGGGTGAAGGTCCCTCCGGAGAGCTCGTCCGGCGACACGCGATTGGTGCGGGTCCGGTCGGCGAGGTCGGTGATGCGCCGAGCGAGCCCCGCGACACTGAGGTCACCCGCATCCCGCACGACGGGCACGAGCAGTCCGCGATCGGTATCGACGGCGACGCCGAGGTTGACCTCACCGTGGTAGGTCACCGTGCCGGCGGCGAGGTCGAGTGACGCATTGAGTGCCGGGTACGCCGCGAGCGCCTCGACAGCCGCCTTCGCGAAGAACGGGAGGAAGGTGAGCTTGACGCCCTCGCGAGCCTGGAATTCGCCCTTGACTCGGTCGCGCAGTGCCGCGATGCGGGTGACGTCGACCTCCACCACCGTCGTGAGCTGCGCGGAAACCTGAAGTGACTCGACCATGCGCTCCGCGATGACGCGACGCAGACGCGACAGGGGCTGCGTGGTCCCACGCATGCCTGCGGCGGCCGGTGGCGCGGACGCTGCTGTGGGAGCCGACGGCGCGGGAGCCGAGGGTGCGGAAGCCGGTGCGGCCGGGGCTGCTGCGCGAGTCGCTGCAGCGAGCACGTCCTGCTTGCGGATACGCCCGCCGACCCCGGTGCCGACGACGGTCGACAGGTCGACGCCCTTCTCCGAGGCCAGCTTGCGGACCAGGGGAGTGACGTAGGCCTCGTCATCGCTGTCACTCGAGGTGACTGCGGCGGGCGCTGCGGGGAGAGCGGGTGAGGGTGCGGGCGCGGGCGCTGCAACAGGAGGAGGTACCGGTGCAGGCGCGGGCGCTGCAACAGGAGGGGGTGCCGGTGCAGGTGCGGGAGCGGGAGCAGCGGGAGCCGATGCCTCGGCGGGAAGCGCACCGGCATCGCCGATGACGGCGAGCTCGGTGCCGACGGCGACGGTGGTGTCCTCGGGTACGCGGATGGCGAGCACGATGCCGCCTGCAGGAGCGGGGATCTCGGTGTCGACCTTGTCGGTGGACACCTCGACGAGGGGCTCGTCAGCAGCGACGGCTTCGCCGACCTTCTTCAGCCAGCGCGTGACGGTGCCCTCGGTGACGGACTCACCCAGGGCGGGAAGCACCACGGAGGTGGTGCCCGCTCCACTCGCGACCACGGGTGCTGCTGGCGGCGGGGGCGCCGGTGCTGCGGCTGGGGGAGCGGCGGGTGCTGCCGCGGCGGGTGCGGGAGCGGCCGCGGGTGCGGGTGCCGAGGGAGCCGGCGCGGGGGCGCCTGCCTCTGAGGCATCGCCGATGACGGCGAGGTCGGCGCCGACGGCGACGGTGGTGTCCTCGGGCACGCGGATAGCGAGGAGGACACCGCTGGCGGGAGCGGGGATCTCCGTGTCGACCTTGTCGGTGGAGACCTCGACCAGGGGCTCGTCGGCGGCGACGGTGTCGCCTACCTGCTTGAGCCAGCGCGTGACGGTGCCTTCGGTGACGGACTCACCGAGGGCGGGGAGGGTGACCGAGACGGGCATGGGACTCCTTCGAGCGATCGCGTCAGGCGTGGGCGTGCAGGGGCTTGCCAGCGAGGGCGAGGAAGGCCTCGCCCATCGCCTCATTCTGAGTGGGGTGCGCGTGCACGAGGGTGGCGACGTCCTCGGGGTAGGCCTCCCAGTTGACGATGAGCTGGGCCTCGCCGATCTGCTCGCCGATGCGTGAGCCGATCATGTGCACTCCGACGACAGGGCCATCGGTGCGCTGGACGAGCTTGATGAATCCCGTCGTGGCGAGGATCTGGCTCTTGCCGTTGCCGCCGAGGTTGTATTCGTAGACGGAGACCGCGTCCGCGCCGTACTGCTCGCGTGCCTGTGCCTCGGTGAGGCCCACCGAGCCGATCTCGGGCTCGGAGTAGGTGACGCGGGGGATGTCGACGTCGGGGATGGGGCGCGGTGCAAGTCCGCCGAGCTCTTCGGCGACGAAGATGCCCTGCTGGAATCCGCGATGAGCGAGCTGCAGGCCCGGCGTGATGTCGCCCACGGCGTAGACCCCGGCGACGTTGGTGCGCAGGCGATCGTCGACGAGCACCCAGCCGCGCTCCATGGCGATGCCCGCTTCTTCGAAGCCGAGTCCTTCGGTCTGCGGGCCGCGTCCGACTGCGACGAGCAGGATGTCGCCGTCGAGTGTCTCGCCGTTCTCGAGCGTCACGTGCACACCCGCGTCGTCCTGGGTGGCCGATTGGAAGCGCACGCCGGTGGTGAAGTCGATCTTGCGCTTGCGGTAGGCCCGCTCGAAGGCCTTGGAGATCGCCTCGTCCTCAGCGGGCACGAGGCGCGGCAGGCCCTCGATGATGTGGACGTCGGAGCCGAAGGACTTCCAGACGCTGGCGAACTCCACGCCGATCACGCCGCCGCCGAGCACGATGACCTTGCCCGGCACGTAGTCGAGCGTGAGGGCCTGGTCGGAGGTCATGATGCGCCCGCCGATCTCCAGGCCGGGCAGGCTGCGCGCGTAGGAGCCGGTGGCGAGCACCACTGCCTTGCCGGTGTACGCCGTGCCATCGACGGTGACGGTGTTGGGTGAGGTGAGGCGGCCTTCGCCCTCGACGTAGGTGACGTTGCGGCTCTTCACCAGGCCCTGCAGGCCCTTGTAGAGGCGACCGACCACGCCGTCGCGGTAGGAGTTGACCTTGGGCATGTCGATGCCCTCGAGGGTGGCCTTGACGCCGAAGTCCTCGCTGTCGCGGGCCGAGTCGGCGACCTCGGCCGCGTGGAGGAGTGCCTTGGTCGGGATGCAGCCGCGGTGCAGGCAGGTGCCGCCGAGCTTGCCCTTCTCGATGAGGACGACGGACAGGCCGAGCTGCGAGGCCCGCAGCGCGCAGGCGTAGCCCCCGCTGCCGCCTCCCAGGATGACGACGTCGGCCTCAGGCACGGCGGCTCCCCTCACATCGATGTGGGGGTCATCCTTTCACCGTCCGCCCGAGGCGCTGCCCTCAGGGCA
>CAZLNF010000102.1:0-6708 GCA_964560885.1 uncultured Actinomyces sp.
AAAAGTGGCCTTCCACGGCGCTTTCGTCCCAAAGTTCGGGGGCAGCAGATGTCAGGCAGCCGGGCGAATCTAGGACGCGCGGAAGACGTCGAAGCCGACGGCGCGCTCGTACTCCTCGCGCGCGGTCTGGAGGAGTTGCCGCCATGACGTGACCTGCGGGCGACGACGCAGCAGTGCCCGGCGCTCACGCTCGGTCATGCCGCCCCACACGCCGAACTCCACGCGGTTGTCGAGTGCATCGGCGAGACATTCGGTGCGCACCTGGCAGCCCTGGCAGATGATCTTGGCGCGGTTTTGGGCAGCTCCTTGGACGAAGAGGGCGTCAGGGTCGGATGTGCGGCAGGCCGCTCGGGCGGTCCACTCCGTCGACCAGGTCATCCCTCACCTTCCCGCCGCCCCGTCCGGCACGGCTTTCCCTTGGGTCCCAGTGGCTTCACCGGTGGGCCCGGACGCTACGCCGGTCACCGGTGGTCAGACAGGTCCTAATGACCCTAACGCAATTGGTAGTTTCTGGCTATACCGTGTCCAGATTCTGACCCGCGCGAGACAAGACTCCCGCGCAGCACTCGCCTACCCTGGTGAAGCGCACCTTCCCCGAGGAGTCCCGTGAGAGAGCCCTACCCCCCGCCTGAGCCCACCCGGGCCGGCGGCGCGGCAGCACGGCCCCTGGCCGCGCTCGGCCGCCTAGGTCTCTTCCTGCTTGTCGCCGTGGTCGCGGGCGCTGTCGCAGCGGCCATGGTCCTGCCCGTCGCCGCCGCCACCGGACTGCTCACCCGAGGCGCCATCGACAGCTTCGAGTCACTGCCCTCACAGTTGGACGCACCCGACCTGCCGGAGCGCTCGGTCATCCTCGCCAGCGACGGCTCGATCATGGCCACGATCTACTACCAAAACCGCGTCGAGATCCCGCTTGCAGGCGTGGCACCGGTCATGCGGCAGGCGATCGTCGCGGTCGAGGACGCGCGCTTCCTTGACCACCCCGGAATCGATCTGCGCGGCACCATGCGAGCAATCGTCGCCAACAGCACGCAGACCGGCAGCACCCAGGGCGGCTCGACCATCACGCAGCAGTACGTCAAGAACCTCCTCATCGCGAGCGCTTCCAACGAGGAGGAGCTGGAGGCAGCTCGCGCGCGCACACCCTCGCGCAAGCTCCGCGAGATCCGCTATGCGCTCGCACTCGAGAGGCGCTACTCCAAGGACGAAATCCTCGAGCGCTACCTCAACATCGTTTACTTCGGGGCGGGTGCCTACGGCGTCGAGGCAGCGTCCCGCCGCTACTTCTCGAAGCCTGCCGCTGAGCTCGACCTGGTGGAGAGCGCCACCCTCGCGGGAATCGTGCAGCAGCCCACCGCCTTCGACCCCACGCGCAATCCGGAGTTGGCCGAACAGAGGCGCAACCTCGTCCTCGGGGAGATGGCAGAGGCCGGCTTCATCACCCCCATCGAGGCGAGCGCAGCATCGCGCGTGCCCCTCGAGGGCGTGCTCGACCCCTCAATCCAGCCCAATGGGTGCACGTCGTCCTACGCCCCCTACTTCTGCGACTTCGTCATCCGCATGATCAAGGCCGACCCCGCATTCGGCGAGACGCTCGTCGAGCGCGAGGCACTGCTGCGTCGAGGCGGACTCACGATCCGCACCACACTGGATCCCGATGTGCAAGACGCCGCCATGAAGGCCGTGACGTCGTACATCCCCTCCAAGGATCCCAGTCAGCGCGCCGCAGCCATCACGCTCGTGGAGCCCGGCACGGGCAATGTCATCGCGATGGCACAAAACCGCGACTGGGGTCTCAAGGGTCGAGGCAAGACGACGTACAACTACAACGTCGATCAGGGCTTCGGCGGCACCATCGGCATGCAGGCCGGCTCGACCTTCAAGGTCTTCACGCTCGCGGCTGCACTGGAGCAGGGATTCTCTCCCACCGAGGGCATCGACTCCCCCAATCCCAAGACCTTCGAGAACTTCGTCAACTGCACGGATGGGACAGCCTTCGATTCCGTCACCGTGCGCAACTCTGGGTCCTCGGGCTTCCTCAATATGTTCCAGGCGACCGCATTCTCGACCAACACCTACTTCGTCACCCTCGCCGAGCGCTTCGGCCTGTGCCGCCAGGCGGAGATCGCCGAGGAGATGGGCGTGCGCCTCGCCACCGGGGACCCGCTCCTGCGCGTGCCCACCTTCTCCCTGGGCACGATGGAGGTCTCTCCCCTCTCCATGGCAGGTGCCTACGCCGCCTTCGCCAATCACGGCACGTACTGCGAACCGCGCGTCGTCGTGGAGATCAAGGATCGCTACGGCAATGACGTCGACGTGCCGGATCCTCGCTGCCGCGAGGTCGTTTCGCGCAATGTGGCCGATGCCGTGACCGGTGTGCTCACCAGCGTCATCGACGGCCCCTTCGAAGGCCGCACGGGCAGCGCGGCCTCCCTGCCCGACCGGCCGGCCGCCGGCAAGACCGGCAGCACCAACGACAACGCCGCAATCTGGTTCGCCGGATTCACACCCCAGATGGCCGCCGCAGTGTGGGTGGGAGATCCGCGCGGTGGCTTCGCCTACCCGATGACCGACGTCACCATCAATGGCATCTACTACTCCTACGTCACCGGCGGGCAGATCCCCAACCCGATTTGGCGCGACACCATGATCGCCGCGCACGCCAACCTCGCACCCCAGCCCTTCGAGCTCTTCAACGACTGGGGCGTCGGGCCCGTGCGCGGTGTCGGGCCGTCGCCGGTCTACATCCCCTTCCCGCTCCCCGAGCCCGAGGAGTCCAAGGAGCCGAAGCCGGAAGAGTCCAAGAAGCCGAAGCCCACTCCGGGCCCGGGTCCAGGTCCCCAGCCCACCCCAGAGCCGACGCCTCAGCCGACCCCTCAGCCGACCCCAACCCCCGAGCCCACGCCCGAGCCGAGCCCTGAGCCAACCGCACCGGGTTAGCCGAGCGCGGCCTTGACCAGCGCGGCAACCTGGCCGCCGTCCGCACGGCCACGTGTCTGCGGCGTAACGACCTTCATCACCGCACCCATCGCCGCGGGACCGGTCTTGCCCTCAGCCGCAGCCGCGGACACAGCATCGGCCACGATCTGCTTGATCTCATCCTCGCTCAGCTGCTCGGGGAGATAGCGCTGGAGTACGCCGAGCTCCGCCCGCTCGCGGTCCGCCCGATCCGTGGCGCCAGCGCCGTCGAAGGACTCCGCCGCCTCGCGACGCTTCTTGGCCTCGCTTGTGAGCACGACCATCACTTCATCGTCGCTGAGCTCCCGGGCCTCCTTGCCGGAGACCTCAGCATTGGTGATCGCTGACAGCGCCATGCGCAGGGTCGCCATCGTGAGTTCATCCTGGGCGCGGATAGCGGTGGTGAGGTCAGACTGCAGTTGATCCTTGAGAGCGCTCATGGGGCCATCCTCGCCCAGTGGGCTGGGCAGGCGCGCACCGGTGACACACTTCCCAGGTGCAGACGCGTACGGCACTCCTCGGCGGCGGCGCCCTCCTGGGCGCGGCCACCCTCGCCTACGCGCGCTGGGAGGCCGCCTCCTACCGGCTGCGCCGGGTGACCGTGCCCATGCTGGAGGCCGGACAGCCCGACCTGCGGATCCTGCATCTGTCCGACCTGCACATGACTCCGTCGCGCCATCGGCTGCAGGACTGGGTCGCTTCGCTTGCAGAGCTGCGCCCCGACGTGGTCGTCGTCACCGGCGACTTCCTCTCCCACCGCGAAGCTGTCGATCCCGTGCTGTCCGCACTCGACCCCCTGCTCGACACACCCGGCGCTTTCGTGCTGGGAAGCAACGACTACTACGCGCCGCGGCCCATCAATCCCTTCTCCTACTTTGCAGGGCCGTCTGACCTGCATCCCAATCGACCCGAGCTCCCCTGGCCGGATCTGGTCGCGCGCCTGACCTCCGCTGGCTGGGCGCACCTGCCGAATGCGAGCACGGCCATCGAGGCGGGTGGGCGCGTCGTAGAAATCCGTGGCGTCGACGATCCCCATATTGAGCGCGACGACTACGCGAGGGTCTCGGGCTCACCCCGCGATGACGCCGACATCGCCATCGGCGTCGCTCACGCCCCTTACCTGAGGGTCGTCGATGCGATGGCGGCCGATGGCGTCGACCTCATGCTGGCGGGGCACACCCACGGCGGCCAGGTGCGGGTGCCGGGACTCGGTGCGCTGGTCACCAACTGCGATCTCGACCGCGGCCGCGCCCGCGGGCTCTCGCAGCATGAGCGCCCGCTCATGGAGTTCGCCCCGCATGATCGACCCGACATGTGGCTGCACGTGTCCGCAGGTCTGGGCACGTCGCCCTACGCCCCGATCCGCTTCGCCTGCCCACCCGAGGCCACGCTCCTGACGCTCACGTCCGGGGGATAGACTCCCCCGGCTCCCTCGGGGTGTGGCGCAGCTTGGTAGCGCGCTTCGTTCGGGACGAAGAGGTCGTGGGTTCGAATCCCGCCACCCCGACTGAGTTGGGCCTGGATCCTTATGGATCCAGGCCCAACGTCGTTCCGAGGCGGCGACCAGCCAGGGGCTGGTCACTCAGTGGTGGTGCGGTCAGCGGGAGGCGACGAGCTCGGCGATCTGCACGGCGTTGAGCGCTGCGCCCTTGCGCAGGTTGTCGTTGCTCACGAACATCGCCAGGCCACGACCCTCGGGGGCGCCCTCATCGGCGCGGATTCGGCCGACGAAGGAGGGATCGGCACCGGCTGCCTGGAGCGGCGTCGGCACATCGGTCATGACCACGCCCTCGGCCGTGGCGAGGATCTCCTCGGCCCGCTGGGGGGACAGGGGCCGCGCGAACTCCGCGTTGATCGACAGGGAGTGACCGGTGAACACCGGCACCCGCACGCAGGTGCCCGACACGAGCAGGCCGGGGATGCCGAGGATCTTGCGGCTCTCGTTGCGGAGTTTCTTCTCCTCGTCCGTCTCGCCGAGGCCATCGTCGACGATCGAACCGGCCAGCGGCACGACGTCGAACGCGATGGTGCGCACGTACTTCTTCGGCTCGGGGAAGTCCACCGATGCGCCGTCGTGCACGAGCGTGGTGACATCGGAGTCGATGACCGCGCGGATCTGGGAGTCGAGTTCTTCAACGCCCGCCAGACCGCTGCCCGACACGGCCTGGAAGGTCGATACGACCAGCCGCTGCAGGCCGGCCTCCTTGTGCAAGGGCATGAGCACCGGCATCGCCGCCATGGTCGTGCAGTTGGGGTTGGCGATGATCCCCTTGCGCGCATCCTTGATCGCCTCGGGATTGACCTCGCTGACGACGAGCGGCACGTCGGGATCCATGCGCCAGGCGGAGGAGTTGTCGATCACGATCGCGCCGGCCTCGGCGAAGCGCGGGGCATGCTCCTTGGAGGTGCTGCCTCCCGCGGAGAAGAGAGCGATGTCGATGCCCGAGAGGTCCGCCGTGGCGATGTCCTCGACCACGACATCGGTGCCCTTCCAAGGCAGCGTCGTGCCCGCAGAGCGCGCCGACGCGATGTAGCGGATGCGCCCGACGGGGAAGTCGCGCTCCTCGAGCAGGCGGAGCATGACGCCGCCGACCTGGCCGGTGGCGCCGACGACGGCGACGGTGAGATCGGTGCGGGCCATCAGCGGCCGGTCCCGGCGTAGACGACGGCCTCGCCGTCGGCATCGAGCCCGAAGGCGGTGTGCAGGGCCTGCACCGCCTGCTGTGCGACATCGGCCCGAGTCACGACGGAGATGCGGATCTCCGATGTCGAGATCATCTCGACGTTGACTCCGGAGTCTGCAAGCGCCTTGAAGAAGGTCGCGGACACTCCCGGATGCGAGCGCATGCCCGCGCCGACCAGCGAGATCTTCGCGATCCCTTCGTCAGTGAGCAGGTCGGCGAAGCCGATGCGCTCCTTCACCGCAGAGAGCGCCTCGGTGGCCTTGGCCACGGAACCCTGAGGGCAGGTAAAGGTGACGTCGGTGAGACCCGTCGATGCGGCCGACACGTTTTGCACGATCATGTCGATGTTGATGCCGGCATCTGCAAGCGCGGAGAAGATCGCCGCTGCCTCGCCCGGTCGGTCGGGTACGCCGACCACCGTGACCTTGGCGTCATTGAGGTCGGCGGCCGTGCCGGAGATGATCGGCTGCTCCATGGTGTCTCCCGCGGCGATTCGGGCCGCGATCGCGGCCTCGGACAGGACAAGGGTGCCCTCGCGGTCGGAGAAGGACGACCGCACGTGGATGGGCAGATCGAAGCGGCGTGCGTACTCCACGCAGCGCAGGTGGAGGACCTTGGCGCCGGCTGCCGCCAGCTCCAGCATCTCCTCGTAGGTGACGACCTGCAGCTGGCGCGCCTTGGGCACGACGCGCGGGTCAGCGCTGAAGACGCCATCGACATCGGTGTAGATCTCGCAGACATCAGCGCCGAGGGCAGCGGCCAGTGCCACCGCGGTGGTGTCGGAGCCGCCGCGACCGAGGGTGGTGATGTCCTTCGTGTCCTGGGCCACGCCCTGGAAGCCCGCGACGATGGGGATGGCGCCGGCGGCGAGCGCCTCCTGGATGCGGCCGGGAGTCACGTCGATGATGCGCGCGGCGCCGTGAGAGGAGTCGGTGATGAGCCCTGCCTGCGACCCGGTGTAGGAGCGGGCCTCCTCACCGAGGTCATTGATGGCCATCGCGACCAGAGCCATGGAGATGCGCTCGCCGGCGGTGAGGCGCATGTCGAGTTCGCGGCCTGGGGGCTTCGG
>CAZLNF010000103.1:0-6604 GCA_964560885.1 uncultured Actinomyces sp.
CCTTCCTGGTGGCCTTCGTCGTCAAGACCTTCCTCGTGCAGGCCTTCTACATCCCTTCGGGCTCCATGGAGGACACCCTCCAGGTCGGTGACCGCGTGCTGGTCAACAAGGTCGTCTACCACCTGCGACCCATCGAGCGCGGCGACATCGTCGTCTTCGACGGCACCGGCTCCTTCATTACCGGTGAGGTCGTCGAGCCCGAGCGCTCGCCGGTCGAGATCGTCGGGCGGCTCCTGGGCGAGATCGTCGGCCTCGCCCCGCCACGAGACACGGACTTCATCAAGCGCGTCATCGGGGTGGGTGGTGATCGCGTCGTGTGCTGCGATGCCGACGGTCGCATCACGGTCAACGGCGTAGCCCTCGACGAAGAGGCCTACCTCTACCGCAATAACCCTCCGAGCAAGCAGCCCTTCGACGTGCTCGTGCCGGAGGGGAAGCTCTGGGTCATGGGCGACCATCGGTCCGCATCCGCGGACTCGCGCGCGCACCTGGGTGACCCCGGCGGCGGCATGGTGCCGGTCGATCGAGTCATCGGCCGGGCCTTCGCTGTCGTCTGGCCCGTGGGCAACGCCCAGGTCCTCGAGATCCCGGCCACGTTCGACCAGCCGGCCCTCGACGGATCCGGGCCCTCCCCGTGAGCGCACCCTCGCTGCGCCCGCCCGACGACGACACCCAGCCCATCCCCGTCGTGCGCGGCCGTCACGCGGCGCCGCGGCGCAAGCGGTCCGTCGGTGCGTGGGCGCTGCTCATCGGTCGCGAAGCGGGCATCGTCCTCGGCATCGTTGCCGTCCTGATCATCCTGGCCAGGCTGGTGATCGGTCAGGTGGCCTACGTCGCCGACGATGCCATGGAGCCCACCCTCAACGCCGGCGATCGTGTGGTCGTGACTCCTTGGGGGGAGCCCGCCAGCGGTGACGTGGTCCTCGTGCGCAGTCCCGAGTCGTGGGCCCTTCCCTCGGACACCGCCGTGGTCCGCATCATTGCCGTGGGTGGTCAGCGCGTGGCCTGCTGCGACGACTCAGGCCGGGTCACCGTCGATGGCGCACCCCTTGACGAGCCCTACGCCTCAGGGATCACCGATCAGGTCACCTTCGACGTCGTCGTCCCCGAGGGCCGAGTCTTCGTCCTCGCCGACCGTCGTGCGGCCGCGCGGGACAGCCGCGTCCTGCTGGAGGTCGACGAAGGCACCCTCCCTCGCGAGGATGTGCTGGGGCGCGTCGTCTTCGTGGCGTGGCCGCCCCGGGGCCCCGTGGGCTAAGGCTGTTGATGGCGGTCACCCTGCGCGTCGAGCGCGCACTCCTGCGGGAGGCGAGCCCGGGCACTCTCCTGGCGGCCATCGACGAGGTCGGTCGTGGTGCCCTGGCCGGTCCTGTCGCCGTGGGCGTGGTCGTGATCGACGCTGACACTGGGGCCGCTCCCCGAGGAGTGCGGGATAGCAAGGAGTGCGATCAGGCGACTCGCGAACTGCTCGCACCGCGCGTGCGTGCATGGGCGCTGCGCAGTGCCGTGGGGATGTCGTCATCGGCCGAGATCGATGCGATAGGCATCGTGAGCGCGCTCGCACTTGCAGCCGCGCGCGCACTCAACGCCACGGGCGTGCGTCCTGACCTGGTGCTCCTCGACGGCAAGCACGACTGGATGTCGCGCGTCACCCCGGGATCCCGGGTGGTCACCCGGATCCAAGCCGATGCCACCTGCGCTGCCGTGGCAGCGGCCAGCATCATCGCCAAGGTCACGAGGGATGCCCACATGGTGGACCTGGCACGGCGGCAGCCGGAGTACGGCTGGGGCACCAACAAGGGCTACGCCGCTCCCGACCACGTGGCAGCGCTTGAGCGTCTCGGGCCCTCGCCGTGGCATCGAGTGAGCTGGCGCCTGCCGGGGGTGTCCACAGCGTCGATGTAGGCACTCCATCCCCAGGCCGGCGCGGGTTTCTCCCTGCGCACCCCGTCGAGGTCACGCTGCCCGCGAGGGCCGTCGGTCCACGGAGGGAGTGGGATGGGTGCGCAGCATCTGCAGCGAGGTCGATGGGGTGAGGATCTCGCGGTCCGCCACCTAGAGCGCCTCGGACTCACCGTCATCGATCGCAACTGGCGGTCTCGCACGGGCGAGATCGACATCGTCGCCGGAGACGCGGAGGCCGACACCGTCATCTTCTGCGAGGTCAAGACGCGCAGCTCGGAGGACTTCGGCTCGCCGCTTGCTGCCGTCACCCCGCGCAAGGTGCGGCGCCTGCGCGCCTTGGCGAGCGAGTGGATGCGCTCCCACGATCACCATGCCCGAGAGGTGCGTATCGACGTCATCGGCATCGTGCTGAGCACCCGGGGCGCTCCGAGCCTGGAGCATCTGCGCGGAGTCGCGTGATGGTGGCGCGCTGCCGCACGGCGGTGATCGTGGGCGTCACGGCGAGGATCGTCGATGTCGAAGCTGATGTGAGCTCGGGCCTTCCGGGGCTCACCATCGTGGGACTCGCCGACACCGCGGTGAGCGAATCCCGTGACCGGGTCCGCGCCGCAGTGGAGCACAGCGGGCTCGAGTGGCCGCGCACCCGGGTGACCGTCGCGCTCCTGCCCGCATCGCTGCCCAAGCGCGGATCCGCACTCGACGCCGCCATTGCGGTCGCGATACTCGCGGCGTCGCGACAGGTGCCCGAGGAGGCAGCCGCGCGTGCGTGCGTGCTCGGAGAACTGGGGCTCGACGGCCGTATCCACGCGGTGCCCGGTGCCATTGCCGCTTCTCTCGCCATCCGGGGCGAGGGAGCGCGCTTGCTCGTGCCCGTGGCCGCAGTGGGGGAGGCCGGGCTGGTCCCCGGCGTCGACGCCGGCGGGGTGCGCGACCTCGCCCATCTCGTGGAGGTCCTGCGAGGCGGTGCCGCACCTGAACTCCCTGGTCATTGCATGCCTATCGGTGCGGGTGATGCACCCGACCTTGCCGACGTACGAGGGCAGGCCGAGGCGCGCCGCGCTCTCGAGGTCGCAGCGGCGGGGGGTCACCACCTCGCGATGGTGGGAGTGCCCGGGGTAGGGAAGACCCTTCTCGCCGAGCGCCTCCCCGGCCTCATTCCGCCGCTCGACGACGCCACGGCCCTGGAGGTGACGGCCATCCAGTCGGCAGCGGGGCTCGAACCGCGCGGGCTCGTGCGTCGCGCACCCTTCCAGGCTCCGCATCACTCGGCGTCCATGACGGCGATCGTCGGCGGCGGCCAGGCGGGTCGACTTCGCCTCGGGTCGGCCACGCTCGCGCACCGCGGAGTCCTCTTCCTCGACGAGGCCCCGGAGTTCGCCCGCTCCGTGCTCGATGCCCTGCGTCAGCCCCTCGAGAGCGGCGAGGTGCGCATCGCCCGCGCCGACATCTCCGGGGTGCTGCCAGCACGCTTCCTGCTCGTCATCGCCGCCAACCCGTGTCCCTGTGGCAACGGCGTGGGCATGGATGCGGCGTGTGCCTGCTCACCGATGGACAAGCGTCGCTACGCCGCCAAGATGTCGGGGCCGATCCTGGACCGCATCGACCTGCGCGTGACCCTCGAGCGCCCCACCCTTGCGCAGATCGGCGAGCCAGGAGAGGCGACGGACGTCGTCGCCGACCGTGTCGCTGAGGCCCGCTCCCGAGCAGCGGCGCGCTGGGCTGACGATGGCGGGGCCTGGAGTGTCAATGCAGAGGTGCCGGGCTCCCTGCTGCGCGATCGCTACCTTCCCGACGACGCGGGGGCGCGACTGCTGCGGGTCGCCTTCTCGCGGGGCGCGCTGAGCATGCGCGGTGCCGATCGCGTGCACCGCGTGGCCTGGACCCTCGCCGACCTCGACCGCGCCCCGCGCCCGGGGAGCGATCACGTCGCGGGAGCGATGCTGCTGCGCGGAGGGGGCCTCGCATGGGCGGCATGAGCCTGCAGGCCGTCGCCGAGCCGGACCGCATCGGGCGATTGCTGCTCTCCCAGTGGTGTGAGGCGGCCGACAGGGCCTTGGGCGCCCGGGTCCGCCAGCTCACTGCCCACGGTGTCGTCGAAGAGATCCTCGCCGGACGGTCGCCGCTGCCGACGTCGACGGGGGCGGCCGGCCGCGTCCCGGCAGGCACGGCGTACGACGAAGCGGTCATCCGCTGGGCTGAGCCCGCGCTGACAACGGCCGAGCGCATCGGGGCGCGCTATGTCGTGCCCGGTGATCCGGAGTGGCCGACGCAGCTTGACGATCTCGGCGACGCTATGCCCCTCGGGCTCTGGGTCGCGGGCGCAGGCGACCTTCGGCTGCTTGCCCTTCGGTCTCTTTCAGTTGTCGGTGCCCGCTCGGCCACCGCCTACGGGGAAGGAATCGCGCGCGAGTTGGGCGCCCATCTCGCCGACTCCGGCTGGCTCACGGTCTCGGGTGGCGCCTTCGGCATCGATGCTGCCGCGCATCGAGGAGCCCTTGCCGTCGACGGCGCCACGGCTTGCGTGTTGGCGGGAGGTGTCGACGTGCCCTATCCGCGCTCACATGCTGATCTGCTCGCGCGGATCCGAGAGTCCGGCGTGCTCATCAGCGAGGCGCCCCTGGGGGGTGCTGCGATGCGCCATCGGTTCCTCACGCGCAATCGGATCATCGCCGCGCTGAGTCGCGGCACAGTGCTCGTCGAGGCAGCGGTGCGCTCGGGTGGGCGCTCCACCGTGCGCGAGGCACGTGATCTGCATCGTGTCGTCATGGCCTTCCCCGGGCCTGTCACTTCACCTATGTCCGCGGGGTGCCACGTCGTCATCAGGGACGAGGGGGCACACCTGGTCGCGTCCCCTCGAGAGGTCCTGGCCCTCGTCGAGGGGCGCCTGGCTCCGGAGGAGCAGGCGCACGCGGGCGTCGGCGACGGGCTCGGCTGGCGAGAGCGGAGGGTCCTCGATGCCGTCCCTGCCCGACGCCCGGCCCCGCTGGCCAACATCGCGCGCCTGGCGGGCCTGGGCCTCGCCGAGGCGATGGCGGCCCTCGGCACCCTCGACGCCTTGGGTCACGTCACGCGTGCGGGCGAAGGCTGGGCTCGCAGCCAGGCGTGAGTCGCTGCCCGGATCCCGACGGGCCAGGCGTCAGCATGGACAGATGACCGAGCCCTGCGGAGCCTCTACTGGCGACTGGGACGTGGTCATCGCTCGATTCGGGGACCACCTCAGGCTCGAGCTCGGCCGCAGCGAGCACACGGTGCGGGCCTACCTCGGCGATCTCGAGGCCCTCGCCCACTTCGCGCGGGAGCGCGACATCGACCACGTGCGTGATCTCAACCTGCTTGCGCTGCGTGCGTGGCTTGCCGACCAGGAGCGGCGAGGCCTCTCACGCAGCACCCTGGCGCGGCGCGCTGCGAGCGCCCGCGTCTTCACGGAGTGGGCAGTCGAGCGCGGCATCCTCGCATCCGATGTGGCGGCACGGCTGGCCTCGCCGAAACGTGCCCACCGCTTGCCCGCGGTGCTCACGGCGGACCAGGCCGTGGCCGTGCTCGACGCCGCCGCAGAGGCCTGCGACTCGCCCATCGGCCAGCGGGATCTCGCGATGCTCGAGACCCTCTACGCCACAGGGATCCGGGTCGGTGAACTGGTGGGACTCGACGTCGACGACATCGACATGACCCGACGGACCCTGCGGGTGCTCGGCAAGGGTGGACGCGAGCGCACGGTGCCCTTCGGGCTTCCCGCGGAGCGAGCGCTGACGGCCTGGCTCGGGGAGGGGCGTGCTGCCCTGTGGCAGGCAGCAGGTGGTGCGGCAGCCTTCCTGGGTGCGCGGGGCGGGCGCATCGATCCGCGCACGGTGCGCGCGGTGGTGCATCGCACCGCGGGCGCGGTCGAGGGAGTGGCCGACATTGGCCCCCACGGCTGGCGGCACACCTCCGCGACCCACGTGCTCGAAGGGGGTGCTGACCTGCGCGCCGTGCAGGAGATCCTCGGACACGCGAGCCTTGCGACAACCCAGGTCTACACGCATGTCTCGGTCGAGCGACTGCGCAAGACCTACGAGCAGGCACACCCGCGCGCGTAGGCGTCGAGCGGCTTGAGGACCACCGGTCGGCGCAGCATCAGCAGCGGGTCGGCGTACACACGACCGTTCTTCAACCCCCAGTGGATGCCGGCGGAGTGGCCGCCGTGGACCACGACGCCGAGGGGGTCGCCAGTGCGGATCTGGTCGCCGGCTTCGACGCTGGGCTGCACCCCCTCGTAAGTCGTGCGCCAGCCGGTGCGACCCAGGATCCGATGGGCGTGCTCGACGCTCACGACGGCCTTGCCCGCCACGCGACCCGCGAAGCGCACGGTGCCCGAGGCGGGTGCCCGGACGACGGTGCCCGGCGCCGCAGCGAGGTCCACGCCGCGGTGGCCGGGGGAGTAGGGCCCGGCCGGCGCCTGGAAGGGCCTCTCGACCACCAGGGGCGTGATCGGCGGCGTCCAGGCGGGTGGGCCGGCCCCCGGCGGCAGGGCGAGCGTGATGACGAGGGGGAGCATGAGGGACGCGAGGGTCATCCCGACACGGTGCGAGCCGCCCCCCGCCTGCGCAAGGGCCCCGCTCCAGCCTGGGGACGGAGCACGGCTCGGGACCCCGTAGACTCCACCACTGGTCCGGGTCCGCCCGGATACATCGCGCACCCACCCCGCCAGGGGAGGGCCGTC
>CAZLNF010000104.1:0-6546 GCA_964560885.1 uncultured Actinomyces sp.
TGCTCGAGGAGCACTTCAGCGAGCTGGTCGACTACCGCTTCACGGCGCGCATGGAGGAGTACCTCGATGCGATCGCCAACGGCGAGGCCGGTCGCGATGCGCAGCTGGAGACCTTCTGGCGCGGTGGTGACACCGACACGGGTCCCTTCCGCGGCGTACTCGATCTCACGACCGATCTCGGTGCCATCGACGCGCGCATGCTGTCGACCTTCCCCATCGAAGGCACGGACGCTGTCGTCCGCGTGGGTCGCTACGGCGCCTTCGTGGAGCGCGGCGAGGAGCGGGCGTCGATCCCCGAGGACCTCGCTCCCGACGAACTCACGGCGGAGAAGGCCGAAGAGTTGCTTTCCCAGCCGTCGGGTGAGCGCGAGCTGGGTGTCGACCCCGAGACGGGCCTCGCGATCGTGGCCAGGTCCGGGCGCTACGGCCCCTATGTGACCGAGGTGCTTGCCGAGGACGCGCCGAAGTCGGCGAAGCCCCGCACGGGCTCGCTACTCAAGTCGATGTCACTCGACACCGTCACCCTCGACGATGCCCTCCGCCTCATCTCGCTTCCGCGCGTTGTCGGCGTCGACCCTGCGGACGCAGTCGAGATCACCGCGCAGAACGGCCGCTACGGCCCCTATCTGCTCAAGGGCAAGGACTCGCGTTCCCTCACGACGGAGGAGTCGATCTTCACCGTCACCCTCGAGGAGGCGCTCGCCCTGTACGCCCAGCCCAAGCAGAGGCGCGGCGCTGCATCCGCGCCGCCGCTGAAGGAACTCGGCGACGATCCCGTGTCGGGCCGTCCGGTGGTGCTCAAGGAGGGTCGCTTCGGCCCCTATGTCACCGACGGCGAGACCAATGCCTCGCTGCGCCGCGACGACGATCCGGAGACGATTGATCCGGGCCGCGCCTTCGAATTGCTCGCAGACCGCCGCGCTCGGGGGCCGGTGAAGCGGACGGCGAAGAAGGCGGCCAAGAAGGCTGCTCCCAAGAAGGCTGCCGCCAAGAAGGCAGCCAAGAAGGCCCCGGCCAAGAAGGCAGCGAAGAAGGCTCCCGCAAAGAAGGCAGCCAAGAAGGCGGCGGGCCCCAGCCTCACGACCGCAGCGCTCATGGCCCAGCCGCAGCCTGCGGATGCCTAGGCACGCGTAGGCTCGCTCGCGTGACCGACGCCCGCTTCATCGTCTTCGAGGGCGGAGAGGGCGCGGGCAAGTCCACTCAGTCCAACGCCCTGGCCGACTACCTCCGCGCGCGCGGTCACAGCGTCGTGTGCACGCGGGAGCCGGGGGGCACTCCGGCGGCAGAGGCGATCCGCGCGGTGCTCCTCGATCCTGCCAATGCCGGGCTCGATGATCGCGCCGAGGCGCTGCTCTTTGCTGCAGCGCGAGGCGACCACGCGGCGCGTGTGATCCGCCCGGGCTTGGAGCGCGGTGACGTCGTCATCTCCGATCGCTACCTCGACTCGTCCGTGGCGTATCAAGGGGTGGCGCGTGGTCTCGGCGCCGAGCGCGTCGCGGAGTTAAGCCTGTGGGCGACGGGCGGTCTCGTGCCTGACCTCACCATCGTGCTCGATGTCGATCCGGCCCTCGGGCTCGCGCGCGTCGTGGGCCCTGATCGGCTCGAGTCCGAGCCGATCGAGTGGCATGCACGCGTGCGACAGGCCTTCCTCGACATCGCGACCGAGCATCCCCAGCGCTACCTCGTGCTCGACGGATCGAGGCCCGCGGAGGACCTCGCCGTAGAGATCGCCGTGGCCGTGAGTGCCCTCGTGGGTGATACCTGATGACCACCTCGGTCTGGGACTCCCTCATCGGCCAGGACGCGGTCGTCGAAGAACTCGCCCATGCCGCTGGGGACCCCGCGGCCATGACCCACGCATGGCTCATCACGGGCCCGCCGGGGTCGGGTCGCTCGACCGCCGCGGTGGCCTTCGCGGCGGCGCTGCAGTGCCCGGATCACGGGTGCGGCACCTGCTCTATCTGCACCTCGGCCATCGCGGGCACACATCCCGACGTCGATCTCGTCCGCTCCGAGACTCTCAGCTACGGCGTTGACGATGCTCGCGAGTTGGTTCTGAGAGCAGCGGTCGTCCCCGCCGATGCACCGTGGCACATCGTCGTGATCGAAGACGCGGACCGCCTGACGGAGTCGGCCGTCAATGTCTTGCTCAAGGTGCTGGAGGAGCCTCCTCCCCATCTGGTGTGGCTGCTGTGCGCACCGAGCCCCGAGGATGTCCTCGCGACGATTCGGTCGCGCACGCGCTCCCTGCACCTGCGGACTCCCTCGACGGCCGAGGTAGCCGAGGCGCTGCGCGATCGCTACGCGGTCGATCCCGCCATGGCTGCCTTCGCGGCTCGCGCCTCGCAGGGTCATATCGGCCGGGCGCGGGCCCTCGCGACCGACGACGAAGCGCGGCGCCGACGTCAGGATGTCCTGCGCATCCCCTCGGGGATGCGCGACCTCAGTTCCTGCTTCGTCGCGGCAGAGGAGCTCCTCGCCATGGCCACGGAGGATGCCGCGAGCATCACGGACCCCCTCGACGCCGCGGAGGAAGAGTCCCTGATGCGGGCCTACGGCGCGGGTGCCGAGGGAATCACGAAGACGCGGCTCGACAAGCTCGCCGAACGTGCGCTCAAGGACCTTCGCAAGGTCCAGGCGAGTCGCCGCAAGCGTGCGGTGCGCGACCAACTCGATCGAGCACTCGTCGACCTGATCACGTACTACCGCGATGTCCTCGTGCTCCAGCTCGACGCGGGTGTGCCGCTCGTCAACGACGAGATGCGCACCCAGCTCACCCAGGAGGCGACGACGAGCACAGCCACGGACACCGGTCGGCGTCTCGACGCGATCGAGCGTGGTCGTCTTGCGGTGCAGGCCAACGGCGCGCTGCCGCTGGTGCTGGAGGGCATGTTTGTGGAGGTCAAGGACCCGCTCGTGCGGGTCCGCTAGCAGGGTGACCCGCTCGTGCGGGTCCGCTAGGAGTTAGCGGCGCGCTGCAGCCCGTGCGTGTAGGCAGTGAGCCCCTCGAGTGCGGGGGCCAGCACCTCATCGGTGCCTCGCGTGACGTCGGGGGCGGCCAGCATCGTCGCTGAGGCGGCGATGAGGCGTTCGTATGTCGCGCACCCGGTGGCGAGTCGTTCGCGGACTTCGACGGCGGCGGACGTGGCTGCGGCCTCAGCCTGGGTGCCTGCCATCTCCACGCGGATCCCGTGCAGCACGACGAGCCGGTCCACCAGGGCATGCAACTGCGGGGCAGCCTCCAGGTCGGCGCGGCGCAGGTCGGATGCGGCACCGGGATGGAGTCGCTCGATGGCGGGGATCACCTGAGCGAGTTGGAGTCGCAACGACGTGAGTCGCTGCGACTGCTCCGCGCCGATGGCGTCGGGGGGCACGACCACGGGGGGGAGTGGGACGGCATCGACGCGCGGTGCGGGGGGGAGCTGCGCGCGCTTGCGCCGCGCCACCGCTGCGGTGATGCCCCCACCTGCGGCAAGGACGATCCAGATCCACGCGGGTCCGTAGACCCCTGCTGCTGCGGTCGTGCTCTCGATGACGATGTCGAGCACGCCGAGCGTGCCTGCCACTCCCGCGACGGCCACGCCGCCGGTGACTTCGTTGTTGAGCATCCTCTGGCGGCGCTGATGGCGCCGCAGGGCGCGCTGCTGCTCAGCGAGCTGCCGATCATGCTCAGCCCGCAGGGCCCGGGCCTGTGCGCTGGGGCGCTGGGCCCTCGCCTGCTTCCACGCATCGACGACGTCCATGCCCCGGGCAATGCCCGCCTGCACGACGCGGGCGAATTGGTCGCGGTCGCTGGCCATGTACCCACGTTACGCCGCCCCCGCCCCGCATGGCATCCGCGCCCGGAGCGCACGTAGCCTCCCAGGGTGGGTGCGCTGGTGCGGGCGATGGGAGCGGTGTTGCTCGCCGGGGCCCTCGCAGCCTGCAGCGCTCCGGTGGCATCGCCGTCCACGCCGGCGCCGACGCCGACCCCTCCGACCCCGGACCTCGCGCGCTACTACGACCAGCAACTGGCCTGGACCGACTGCGATGGCTTCGAGTGTGCGTCGCTCGAGGTCCCCGTCGATTACGCCGACCCCGACGGGGGCACGCTCGCGATCGCGGTCCTGCGCAGCCCTTCGACGGGCGAGGCGCGCGGCGCACTCGTGGTCAACCCGGGCGGTCCTGGCTCGAGCGGAGTCGACTACGCGCGCGCGGCAAGCGCCGTGGTCACCGACGACGTGCGCGACTCCTTCGATGTCGTCGGATTCGACCCGCGAGGTGTCGGTGCGTCGGCGCCAGTCGACTGCGCGAGCGATGCCGACTTCGACCGGCTGATCTCCGTCGATGGCACGCCCGACACTCCCGCCGAGGTGACCGAGTTGGAGCGTGCGAGCGCCATCCTCGAGTGCACTTCCCCGGTCGAGGGACTCCTCGAGCACATGTCGACCGCCGATGCGGCACGCGATCTCGATGTGCTGCGCGCCGCGCTCGGCCAGGACCGACTGGACTACCTGGGGGTGTCCTACGGCACGCATCTCGGCGCGACGTATGCCGCGCTCTTCCCCGAGCGGGTCGGCCGGTTCGTCCTCGACGGGCCGCTGCCCGCGGATCTCGACGCGGAGGAACTCACCCGCGGCCAGGCCCTGGGATTCGAGGACGCGCTTGCCCGCTTCGTGGAGTACTGCGCGGACGCGGGCGGATGTCCGCTCGGTGATGACCCGGCGGCTGGACTGGTCCGATTGCGTGCACTGCTCGACGATCTCGACGCCATGCCGGCGCCTACGAGTGACCCCGAGCGTCCACTGACGGAGGCGGCGGCGACCTACGCCATCCTCATGTCGCTCTATCGTGTCGGCGATCGCCCGCGCCTGCTGGATGCACTCGCGTCACTGGCCTCGGGAGACGGCACCCCGCTGCAGCTCATGCTCGACGAGCGCGTCGGCCGCCAGCCCGATGGCAGCTATCGCGACAACGCCTTCGACGCCTTCTACGCGATCTCATGCCGCGATCGCGAGGCCCCCACCGACTTCCCTGCCTCCGTCGAGCGACTGTCGGCGGCAGCGCCCGTGCTGGGCGAGTACCTCGCGTGGGGCAACCTGCCCTGCGCGGGCTCGGAGGTGGAGGAGCCAGTGGTGCCGGTGAGCGCGCCCCCCGCGATGCTCGTCGTCGCCACCACGCATGATCCCGCGACGCCCTTCGCTTGGGCGGAGGTCCTCGTCGCGCAGCTCGGCGACGCGGTGCTCCTCGTGCGCGAGGGTGATGGCCACACTGCCTATCGCGAGGGATCGGCGTGCATTGACGAAGCAGTCGACGCCTTCTTCCTCGACGGCACTCTGCCCGAGCCCGGCACCGTCTGCGACTAGGGTCTGGCCATGTCGTACGCCGCTCCCCAGGGCCCGCAGGCACCTGCCATCGACGTGCGCTCCGACACGGTCACGCATCCGACGGCCGCGATGCGCACCGCGATGGCTGAGGCTCCGGTCGGCGACGATGTCTTCGGCGACGACCCCACGATTCTCGCCCTCGAAGCTCGCGCGGCCGATCTGCTCGGCAAGGAGGCCGCGCTCTTCGTGCCCTCCGGGACCATGGGCAATCTCGTCAGCCTCATGGCGCATGTGCCGCGTGGTGGCGAGATCATCGCCCCCGCCGAGTCGCATGTCTTCAACGACGAGGCGGCCAACTATGCGGTCGTCGCGGGAGCCGGCATGCGGCCGATTGCTGAGACTCCTGACGGTGAGATGCCCATCGAAGCCGTTGTCGGGGCGATCCAGGACGCGGGTGATCCGCACTGCCCCATCACGAGCCTCGTCGTGGTCGAGAACTGCCACGCACACACGATGAGCCGCCCGATCGCACCGGATTACGTCGCGCGGCTGCGGGCGGCACTTCCCTCGGGCCTGCCGATCCACATTGATGGTGCGCGGCTCTTCAACGCTGCCGTGGCACTGGGTCTGCCCGTCGCCGAAATCGTGCGCGATGCAGACTCGGTGACCTTCTGCCTGAGCAAGGGCCTGTCCGCACCCGTGGGCAGCGTGGTCGTCGGCTCGACTGACTTCATTTGGCGCGCACGTCGTGCGCGCAAGCTGCTCGGTGGCGGACTCCGCCAGGCGGGCATCCTGGCTGCTGCCGGCCTGGTCGCGCTTCAGGATGGCCCGGAGGGAACGGTGCAGCGTCTCGCGGACGATCACCGTCGCGCGAGGGTGCTCGCCGAGGGCCTCGCTGCGCAGGAGGGCATCGTCTCGCCCGGGCACCTCGCACAGCCCGAGGGCAGCCTGCTCGATCCCGAGCGCGTCACGACCAATTTCGTGCTCTTCGCGGTCACGGGAGGTGCGGAGCGTCGCACGGCGTACCTCACCGCTCTGCGCGAGCGAGGTGTCGGCATGGTTGCCTACCCCCACGGACAGGTGCGCGCCGTGATGCATCGCGGGATCAACGACACGGACATTGCATCGATCCTCGAGGCGAGTGCGCAGGCTCTGGCGGCGACTAAACCGTGAGGGCGACGACGGCGCCGAGAGCGAGCGCGACGCCGGCCCACTGCACGCGCGACATGCGCTCCTTGAG
>CAZLNF010000105.1:0-6463 GCA_964560885.1 uncultured Actinomyces sp.
GGCGACCTGCTCGGGGCCGGCGAAGAGGATCGCCTCCTCGGCCTCCTCGAGGAGCACCCGGGTGAAGGTCTCGGGATCGGCACCCGCCGGATGGCGGTAGGCATTGGTGTTGGACAGGAAGGTGACGGGGACGGCCATCGGCTCGAAGGGAGCCCGGCAGTCGGGCAGGCCGGTGAAGCTCAGCGCACCCATCGAGGTGCCGTGGTAGGCGAGCTTGCGTGCGATCGCCTTGGTGCGCTGCGGCTCGCCATTGGCCGCGTGCCACTGGCGCACGAGCTTCCACGTCGACTCGACCGCCTCGCCGCCGCTGTTGGTGAAGTAGGCGCGCTGCATGCCGAGTGGTGCTGCGAGGGTGACGAGCGTCTCGGCGAGTTGGGCCGCTGCCGGATGCGCGAGGTACCACGCGGGGGTGAAGGGGAGGGTCTCGAGTTGTCGCGCTGCGGCTGCTCCGACCTCGGCTCCGTAGGAGTGGCCGAGGTTGGTGCAGAAGAGTCCGGAAAGGCCGTCGATGAAGCGGCGCCCCTGGTCGCTGATGACCTCGCAACCGTCGCCTCGGACGATCACCTTGGACCCGGCCTCGGCGTACTCGCCCATGTCCGTGAAGTTGAGCAGGAGGTGATCGCGAGCCTGCTCGCGGACAGAGCGTCCGCCGGTCGTCTGACGCTCGGAAGCGTCCATGGATCTCACATCCCTTGATCCTGAGCGGTCGTTCAGGATTCCGGTGAGGGTAGCACCCTGAACGGTCATTCAGCAAGGGTGACCGGCCGGTGTCGTGGTGCGGGTGTGCCCCCTAAAGGGACATGCGGAGCTCGAGTGCCGCGGCGTCCCACCACAGGTCGGCAAGGCGCTCCGTCGTCATGTCGGGGTCCTCGAGGGCGAGCTGGATGGCGAGGCCGTCCATGAGGGATGCCAGGCGGATGGCCGCGGCATCGGCATCCACGGGGGCGAACTCCCCGGCGGCCACTCCCTCGGCGATCACCTCGCGCAGGGCCGCGCGCCAGCGGCGATCGAGGGATTCGCGCGTCTCGCGCGCGTCGGGGTCGTGGAGCGCGCGCACCCAGAGCTCGAGCCACAGTCGCCAGTCGCCCACGGCTGGTCCGAGGCCTGCACCGAGGTCGGCCATGTGCCGCAGTCGCTCGACCGGGCCGACCTGCTCCTGCAGGTCGCGTGCCAGGTCGTCGTAGAACTCGTCCTCGAGAAGGGTGAGCGCGGCATCGAGCGCGCCCGCGAGGGAGCGGAAGTGGTAGAGGATCAGGCCCTGCGAGGTGCCCGCGGCTTCAGCGATATCGGAGACGCGCGCCCCGGCGAAGCCCCGGGTGCGCACGACATCAACCGTGGCCCGGAGGATGCGCTCGCGGCGCTCCTCGGGTGCCTTCGCGGACAGTGAATCCGACGACGGCAGCGTCCCCTTCGCCAACGAACCTCCCGAAGCGCATGTACTGAACGCTCATTCAGATAGCCTGATGCGCGTCACCATCCTGACAGCCCCCTGGAGAGACATGAGCACCGATACCCCCGGACGCGCCGACGACTTCGCTGACCTGCAGGCACGCGCGGCGGCCTTCGTCGATGAGGTGCTCATCCCGCTCGAGGTGACGGCCGAGCTGGCGGGCGGCCCGCTGCCTCCCGAGGCCCAGGAGTTCATCCGCGCGAAGTCGATGGAATACGGCGTACACGGTGGTCCGCATGCGCCAGAGCACGGCGGACACGGCTGGAGCGTCACCGAGTGGTTCCTCGTCGAGGAGCAGTTGGGTCGGTCGACCAACGGCGTCTCGTGGTACATCCCCAACGCCTACAACGTCTGGAAGCACGCGAGCCCCGCGCAGCAGGAGCGCTGGCTCATCCCCGCGCTGCGGGGGGAGCTGCACGATGCCTACGCCGTGACGGAGGCGGATGCGGGCAGTGACCCCTCGGGCATGACCACGACGGCGGTGCCGACAGGCGATGGCCGCTGGGTCATCAACGGCGAGAAATGGTTTGTCACCTTCGGCTCCATCGCTGCGGTCATCGTCGTCATGGCCTACGCCGAAGTGGACGGCAAGCAACTGCCCACGCTCTTCGCCGTCCCTGCAGACGCACCGGGCATCGAGTCGATTGCCGATGTGCCGTTCACGCACAACTACCCGCACGGGCATCCCACTCTGCTCTTCACCGATGTCGTGGTCCACGACGACGACATCATCGGCGGCATCGGGCAGGGCGATGACCTCCAGCGGATGTGGTTCATGGAGGAGCGCCTCGGCATCGCGGCGCGGTGCGTGGGTGCCATGCAGCGGCTCATCGAGGAGTCGCTCGACTGGGCGGTGCACCGCGAGCAAGGTGGGTCCCGACTCATCGATCACCAGGGCGTGAGCTTTCCTCTCGCCGATAGTGCCGCCGATGCCGCGGCCGGGCGTCTGCTCGGCCTCGAGGTCGCCGGTCTCGCCGACGCGGGCGGTGACCCCAAGCTCATCCACGGCAAGGCCTCGATGGCCAAGCTCTTCTGCTCCGAAGCAGCGAATCGTTGTGCTGATCGTGCCGTGCAGATCTTCGGCGGGCGCGGCTACATGCGGACCACCGCGGCCGAGCGCTTCTGGCGCGAGCTGCGCGTGGATCGGATCTGGGAGGGCACGTCGGAGATCCAGCGCATCATCGTGGCGCGCTCGCTGGAGCGGCGCGGCGTACGCGCCATGCTCACGTGATCGAGGAGCGATGGCAGATCTGAGCCGCCTGCTTGCACCGCGGAGCGTGGCCGTCGTCGGCGCCACCGACCGCGAGGGCACCTACGCCCATACGACGCTGCTCAATCTCGCGCGCGCGGGCTTCGCCGGCCGCGTGGTCGGCGTCCACCCGACGCGCACGAGTGCGGCCGGCGTGCCGTGCGTGCCGACCCTCGCCGAAGCCGGTCCCGTGGACGC
Source organism: uncultured Actinomyces sp. (assembly GCA_964560885.1). GTDB lineage: Bacteria > Actinomycetota > Actinomycetes > S36-B12 > S36-B12 > Mxb001. Next base: position 2,898 of record CAZLNF010000105.1, read on the forward strand.
GGTCGTCATCGCCACTCCTGCTGACACGGTCGCGCAGTACGTCGGTGAGTCCGCTGCCCTCGGCTGCGGTGGGGCCGTCGTCTACGCCGCGGGCTTCGCTGAGGCGGGACGCGCGGACCTGCAGGCCGGGCTCGCGAGCGCTGCCCAAGGGATGCCCGTGGTCGGGCCCAACGGCAATGGCCTGGTCAGTGTGATGGCGCGCGCGCCGCTGTGGGGCGATGCCGTGACACTCCCCGAGGTCGCCGGGGGAGTCGCACTCATCTCTGACAGCGGCAATATCGGCGTGGTCGGCATGGCGCACCGCTCCGGCGAGGGCCTGCACACCGTCGTCTCCACGGGCAACGCTGCGGTGATCGACACTCCCACGCTGCTCGGCGAGGTCGCACTGCTCGAAGGGGTGCGTGCGGTCGCGCTCTATGTCGAGGGAGACGGTGATGGCGCGGCCTGGTGCGAGGCCCTCGCCCGATGCGCCGAGCGTGACGTGCGCGTCGTCGTTCTCAAGGCCGGGCGCAGCGTGCGCGGCGCGGCGGTGGGCGCGGCTCACACTGCTGCACTGGTCGGCGATCAGGCGGTCTTCGCGGCGATGATCGCCGAGGCCGGCGGTGTCATGGTGAAGCAACCGCTGGAGTTGCTCGAGACCGCGCGGGCGCTGGCGCTGGGCAGGCGCGATCCGCGTGGCGCGGCGTTCCTCACGTGCTCCGGCGGTGACGCGGCCATCGCTGCGGACCTTGCCGACGACCTCGGCGTGACCCTTGCGGATCTGGATGCCGCGACGCAGGCGCGGCTGCGCGCATTGCTCCCGCCCGCCGCCACCGTGGCCAATCCCCTCGACCACACCGCACTGGTCTGGGCGGATACCGAAGCTATCGCTGCACTTGCGGAGACGGTGGGTCGCGACGCCGGGGTCGGGCACCTCGTCTACGTCCAGGATGAGCCGCCCGGGCTCCCGCCAGGTCCGCTTGCCGAGTGGCGATCCACTCGTGCCGGTGGGGTTCTCGGCGGTGAGCGGGCTGGATTGGACACCCTCGTCGTGGCCACGACGCCGGGACAGGCTGCGCCGGGGGCGGTCGCGGGTCTCGACAATGCGCTGCGCGCGCTTGGCGTGCTGCAATCGCCACGCCCCGACGCTGCTCGCCTGCGCGAGATGGCCTCGGCGCTCGCGTCAGATCAACGACCACGTTCATTCGATGAAGCGGGTGCCAAGGCGCTGCTCGCGATGCACGGCATCACGGTGCCCGAGGGGCGTGTGGCAGCCACCGCTGAGGAGGCGGTGGATGCGGCGCGCGCTCTCGGCTATCCGGTGGCACTCAAGGTCATCGCCGAGGGAGTCATCCACAAGAGCGACATCGGTGGCGTCGTCCTCGGCTTGGATTCCGACGGCGATGTCGCCGCCGAGGCAGGGCGCATCCTCAGCCTCACTCCTGGTTCGCGCGTCCTCGTGGAGGCCATGGCCGACCCGGGTGTCGAGGTGATCGTCGCGGCGCGGCGCGAGGGCGTCGTGCCCACTCTGACGATCGGCCTGGGTGGCCTGTGGACCGAGGCACTCTCTGACGTTGCGTGCATTCCGCTGCCGGCTTCGCCCGATCGCGTGCGCCGCGCCCTTGAGGAGTTGCGTGGCCGAGTGGTCCTCGCTGGTGCACGCGGGGGAGCGACGTATGACATCGACGGACTGTGCGTGACGGCGAGTCGGGTCGGTCAGGTCCTGCTCGACGAAGGGCTCACGTTGATCGAGATTAATCCGATGATCGTGGGCCGGACCGGCACGGTCGTGGCCGACGCGGTGATGGGTTAGTCCGAACCTGGACGGCGCGATCGTGCAATCGATTGCGCAATCGATTGCACGGCGAGGGTGAGCTAGGGCGCGCCGCAAGGACACCGAGCGGCTTGGAGGCGCGGCAGGACGGCCCCTAGGATGCGGCGCATGGCCCCCACCTTCTCGCCTGCTCCCCTGCCCGCCGACCAGCTCGCGCGCACGCTCGCTCCCTTTGGCGAGAGCCGCATGCTGCCGGTCGCGGCGTACACCTCCGATGAGGTCTTCGCCTGGGAGCAGCAGCAGTTCTTCCGCGGCTGGCAGTGCGTCGGGCGCAGCGACGAGATTGCCGAGCCCGGCATGCAGCGTGCCGACAAGGTGGGCGACACCTCCGTCCTGCTGGTCCGCGGGCAGGACGGCACGCTGAGTGCCTTCGCCAATGTGTGCCGTCACCGCGGTCACGAGATCCTGCCCTGCGGGTCCTCGACCAAGGCGCGCGCGATCACCTGCCCCTATCACTCGTGGTCCTACAAGCTCGACGGCGAGCTCTTCAGCGCGGCCGGCTACGGCGGCTTCGGCAACTTCGACATGGCCGACTTCCCCCTGCGCCCGATCACGGTGGAGGAGTGGCACGGCTGGATCTTCCTCGACATCTCAGGACTCGCCGGCCCGCTGGCGCAGCACGTGGCCGGTCTGGAGGAGCGGATCGCTCAGTACGCCCCCGAGCGGCTTGTCGTGCAGGGTCGCCATGAGTACGTCATCCAGGCCAACTGGAAGATCGTCATCGAGAACTACCAGGAGTGCTACCACTGCTCGTCGATCCACCCGGAGCTCTGCCAGGTGAGTCCCCCAGAGAGTGGCGAGAACTGGGCGCCTTCCGCTGGCGTCTGGGTAGGTGGCTGGCAGGACCTCCGCCCGCATGCCGTGACCATGTCACTCGACGGCCACAGCGACGGTGTCTTCATCCCGGGCCTCAATGACGTCGAGAAGCGTCGCATCGACTACATCGGCATCTTCCCCAACCTGCTGGTGAGCCTTCATCCCGACTACGTCATGACGCACCGCATGGTGCCGCTGTCCGCACGCGAGACATGGGTCGAGTGCCAGTGGGCTTTCCCGCCCGAGGCCTTGGAGAAGCCTGACTTCAGCCCGGCGTACGCCATGGACTTCTGGGACATCACCAATCGTGAGGACTGGGGTGCCTGCGAGTCGGTGCAGCGCGGCATGGACAGCGGCTTCGCCGAGCCTGGGCCGCTGTCTCCTGACGAGGACGCGATCTACCAGTTCGTGACCATGATCGCGCGCGGCTACCTCGGGCAGCCCCTCGCCGCTGTGCAGGAGTCGGCCAGCGCTTAGTCTGCGCGGGAACTCGAGTCCAGACCGCCCAAAGGCGGCGGTGCGAGCTCGGATTCGCCTGAGTGCGCCTAGTCGCCTAGGGCGCCGACGGGGAGGAGGCGCATCGCGTCCGCGCGGCAACGCACCGTCACCTTCTCCCCGGGGGAGTGATCACCGGCGCGCTCGCTGGGTCGCCTCACCACGAGTTCGGACCCATCGGCGAGCGCCACGATGATGTCGGTGGTCGCGCCTTGGTAGACCGCGCGCACAACGGTCCCACTCAGAGTGCCGGCCTCCTCGTCCGTCTCCTCGAGCAGCAGTCGCTCGGGGCGAATCACGAGTCTGACGTCACCGTCGGCCACGCCGCGGCAGGAGAGGGTCTCGCCACCGATGCGGATGGTCGTGCGACCGTCGCTCGCGGGTCCTACGACCTCGACGTCGAGCACGTTGGCGCTGCCGAGGAAGTCGGCGACGTACGCCG
>CAZLNF010000106.1:0-6419 GCA_964560885.1 uncultured Actinomyces sp.
TGGGATCGCGGCACGATCCTCGCGGGTGTGAGCGCCGGCTCCATCTGCTGGCACGTCGGCGGTCCCACCGATTCCTTCGGACCGACCCTGCGGGTCGTGACCGATGGGCTCGCACTCCTCCCCTACGGCAACGGCGTTCACTACGACAGTGAGGAGCAGCGCCGACCGCTGCTCCAGCGCGTGGTGGGCGACGGCCTGCTGCCCACCTCCTACGCCACGGACGACCGCATCGGGATCCTCTATGAGGACGACCAGGCGGTCCGGGTCATCGCCGACCTTGACGTCGATGCCGAGACCGGGCCGGCGGCGTACCGGATCGAGCGCGTGGGTGGCGATGTCGTGGAAACCCGCCTGCCCGTGGGGGAAATTCCCGCATAGTGCTTGCCCCCGCGCGCGCCAACTATCACCATGTGCGCATGCGCCATTCCCACGTGAAGTCCCCGCTCATCGCCCTCGCCGCCTCGGCAGCCTTGGTGCTCTCCGCATGCGGTGGGGGCGGCTCTGACTCGAGCCAGGCCCAGGAGTTCTGCGACCAACTCGCCGCAGGCACCGACCCCTTCGAGATCTTCCAGTCGATGCGCGACGACTTCGGCGACCAGACCGAATGGGCCGCCGCGGCGAAGGACTGGGCGAAGTCGACATGCCCCGATCAACTCGCCAACAACGAGATCCTGCGCAACATCATCTCGAATACCGGCGGCGATCCCGACTCCTGAGACCGCGAACTACTCGCTCAGCCACGGCTATACGCGCGGATGACCTCGGCGACGATCACGTCGTACTCGGCGTACCAGTCCTGCCGACCCCGTGCCTGTGCCTCCGCATGCTCGGCCACGGACTTCCACGCGCGAGCGCTGGCGTCGTCGCGCCAGTAGGAGACCGTGATCCCCTCGACCCCATCGCGCACCGAGCGCACGCCGAGATAGCCGGGCTGTTCGGCGGCGAGCGCCTCCATGCGCGCGGCCATCGCGGCGTAGCCATCGGCATCGGACAACCCACCTGATCCATCGGGATCGGTGCGCCTCATCGAGTGGAAGATGACCGCGACAGCCCCCTGGGGCAGGTCGTCGATCATTCGACGCTGATGTTGGGCATGCGCTTGGCGAGCCAGCGCGGCAACCACCAGTTCGCCTTGCCGATCATCGACATGACGCTCGGGACGAGGACAAGACGCACAATGAACGCGTCGATGAGCACAGCAGATGCCAGTGCGACGCCGAAGAGCTTGATCGTGTCGTTGGGGACGGGTACGAAGGCAAGGAAGACCGAGCTCATGATGAGGGCTGCGGCCACAACCACCTTGCCGGATCCCGCCAGTCCATGACGCACCGCTTCCCGGTTGTCGCCCGTCTCATGCCAGCCCTCCTGCATGCGCGAGACAAGGAAGACCTCGTAGTCCATGGACAGGCCGAAGAGGATCGCGAAGACCATGATCGGCAGGAAGGGCAGGATCGGTCCGGTCGTGGAAACCCCGATGAGGCTCGCACCCCAACCCCACTGGAAGACAGCGACGGTGATTCCCAGTGCCGCAAAGAAGCTCAGCAGGCTGGTGATGGCAGCGGTGAGTGGGATGACAAACGAGCGGAAGAGCAAGAACAGTGCGATGAAGCCCAAGCCGATCACGACGAAGAGGAAGAGGGGCAGGACATCGACGAGCACCTGGGTGAAGTCATCGCTGACCGCCTGCGCACCACCGACGTATATCGCCGCGCCGGTCGTGGCGACTTTGGCCGCAGTCTCCGTACGCAGGCGATCCAGGAGCGCATTGGTCGCCGGGTCGTCCGGGGACGTGGTCGGTTGGACAAGGAGGCTCGTGACGAGGCCGCTCTGACTGTACGGACTGTCCTTGCCGCCAATCGTGGCCGTCGAATACAGCGGCAGCATGTCCTTGTTGGGGATCGTCGACGCGACACCTTCTGTGGCCGCTACGTCGTCGATGACCTTCCCCAGCACGCTGTCGTCCAGGGGCAACGGAAGCGTCACCGCGAGGAAGAAGGGCCCGTTGACTCCCGGTCCGAAGCCCTCCGACATGAGATCGAATCCCACACGGGCCGGCGAACCGGGCGGGGAGCTTCCGTTGTCGGGGAAGCCCTGCTGAATGGAGGCCGCGGGGACGGCGAAACCGATGAGGATGCCGAGGGCAGCGATCGCGAAGAGCCACGGAGCCTTCTGCAGCAGCTTGCCGTAGCCGGCCCAACGGCTCTGGTCCAGAGGCTTGATGCGGGGGTGGCGCGCCCAGGGCATGCGCGCCCCCAGCGTGTGCTTGCCGAGGAGGCTCACGATGGCAGGCAGGAGGATGAGCGCGGCGAGCATGATGACGAGCACCGTGACCGCAGCCGCGATCGCGAGGCCGTAGAAGAAGCTCACCCGGAGGACGAACAAGCCAAGGAGGGCCGCGATCACCGTGCTTCCCGCAAACAGCACGGCCCGGCCGGCGGTGCGCATCGCCGTGGCGATGGCCTCCTTGGGGTCCTTGCCTTCGAGGGTGTCCTGCCGGAATCGGTTGAGGATAAACAGGGAGTAGTCGATGCCGACGCCGAGGCCGATCATCGATGCCAGTTGGGGGGCGAACGAAGCGACGTCGAGGAAACGAGCGACCAAGAGGATCAGCAACTGGCCGATCACCAGGCCGGTGATGGCGACGATGATGGGAAGCCCGGCCGCGACGAGGCTCCCGAAGACGACGACGAGGATGACGATCGCCGCGAGGATGCCGATCGCCTCGCTTGACTCCGCTCCCCCGCCAGCCGCGGTGAGGATCTGCCCCGAGGCGCCCACTGTGAGCGTCGACGTGTTGCCCGCCTCGATGATCGCGATGAACTCGTTGGCCTGCTCGGGGCTGGCCACCGAGTTTGCCTCGCCCTTGAAGTCGACGACGGCGTAGGCGACCTTGCCGTCCTTGCTGATCGTCGATGTCGCCTCCATGGCCGCCGCATTCGCGTTGAGGAGGTCGTTGAGTTGCTGCTCGACATCAGCCGGCGTGCCTTCGGGGTAGGTGACATCGGTGGTGCCGTTGGCGAAGGCCTCGTTCACCTGCTTTTGGAAGTCCTCCGGCGTGCCGGGCGGGAAGGGGAGACTGACCGGCTCCTTCTTGGGGCAGTCGGGGCCATAGGTCTTGTCGTACGGCGAGGTGATGCACTTCACGCCTTCAACGGTCGCCACCTTGGTGAGGAGGGCATCGACCTCGGACTTCACCGCCTCGTCGTTGACCGTGCCGCTGGTGGGAGACCAGACGACGTTCGCCGAATTCGTGTTGGCATTCTTCGGCGAGACATCGGTGAGGAAGCTCTGCGCCAGGGCTGACTGGGTGTTGGGCAGCGAGAACGAGTCATTGAATGTCCCCTTGAATGCCGTCGCGAGAAAGGCGACGGACACAAGGGCAATGACCCATGCAAGGACCGCAAAGAGCGGTCGTCGGATCGCCCACGTAGACACCCGCCCCACAGGGGACCTCCTCATCAGTGGCCCGCTGCCGGAGCCTGCGGTGACGGTACCGCCTCAGGCTACGCTTCACATGTGTTCACGGTGACGCGTCTCGGATCCGACCCTTGGGATTATGGCGTCGCCTGGGACCTCCAGCGGCGCATCCACGACGAGGTCGCCGCGGGCGAGGCACCTGACACTCTGATTCTTCTCGAGCACAACGCCGTTTACACCGCGGGCCGACGTACCGAGCCACTCGATCGACCCTTAGACGGGACACCGGTCGTCGACGTGGACCGCGGCGGCAAGATCACCTGGCACGGCCCCGGGCAGCTCGTCGGATACCCCATCGTGCGCCTTCCCATGCCACTCGACGTCGTTGCTCATGTGCGTCGCATCGAGCAGGCGCTCATCAACTCGTGTGCCGAGGTCGGCCTGGAGACGGCACGCGTCGATGGCCGGAGCGGGGTATGGGTGCTCGCTGACGACCGCGGACCCGACCGCAAGGTCGCCGCGATCGGCGTCCGGGTCGCGCGAGGGGTCACCCTCCATGGCTTCGCCCTCAACTGCGATTGCGACCTGGCGGCCTTCGATCGCATCGTGCCCTGCGGCATCCGTGACGCGGGCGTCACGAGCCTGTCGCGCGAGCTCGGACGCGCCGTCACCGTCGCGGAGATGCTGCCCATCGTCGAGCGGCACACCGTATCCGAGCTCTCGGCCGTAGGAGTGGCATCGTGACCGAGCGCAAGCTGCTGCGATTGGAGGTGCGCAACTCCGCCACTCCGATCGAGCGCAAGCCCGAGTGGATTCGCACGCGCTTGCGCACCGGCCCGGAGTACACCGCGGTGCGGTCCCTGGTGGAGAGCGAAGGGCTGCACACGGTCTGCCAGGAAGCAGGCTGCCCCAACATCTACGAATGCTGGGAGGACCGCGAGGCGACGTTCCTCATCGGCGGGGAGCAGTGCACGCGACGGTGCGACTTCTGTCAGATCGACACGGGCAAGCCCGCCGATCTCGACCGCGACGAGCCGCGTCGCGTCGCCGAGTCGGTGCGCACCATGGGCTTGCGCTACGCCACGATCACCGGCGTCGCCCGCGACGACCTGCCCGATGGCGGTGCTTGGCTCTACGCCGAGACGGTGCGCCTGGTCGGCGAGATCTGCCCGGTCGAGGTGCTCATCCCCGACTTCAACGGACGCGCCGATCAACTCGGCGAGGTGTTCGCCGCCTCCCCTGCCGTGCTGGCGCACAACCTCGAGACCGTGCCCCGCGTCTTCAAGCGGGTGCGACCTGCCTTCAGCTACGAGCGCAGCCTGGATGTCATCACCCAGGCGCGCGCCGCCGGCCTCATCACCAAGAGCAACCTCATCCTCGGCCTGGGCGAGACCGATGAGGAGGTCGACGAGGCGCTCGTGGACCTGCGCGCAGCCGGCTGCGATCTCATCACCATCACGCAATATCTGCGCCCCACCCCGCGTCACCACCCGGTCGAGCGCTGGGTCGCGCCGGACGACTTCGTCGCGTGGGCCGACCGTGCGCGTGCCATCGGATTCGTCGGAGTCATGAGCGGACCACTCGTCCGCTCGAGTTACCGCGCCGGGCGCCTCTACGCCGACGCCGTCGCCGCACGCGAGACCGGCCGCTCCACATGAGCGAAGGCCTCGTCGCAGCGGTGCACATCTGGCGGCCGGGCGCCGAGGTCCCCGAGGCCGTCGACGAATTGCAACTCGACTGGGGCGGTGCGATCGGTGATCGCCACCACGGAGTGACGATGTCCTCGGACGTGCGGCAGAAGGAAGTCTTCGCGCGCGGCACGGAGATCCGCAATCATCGGCAACTGTCCATCGTGGATCTCGCCGAGCTCGCCGCCATCGCCGAGGCGCTCGGCATCGCTGAGCTTGCGGCGGGGACCATCGCGGACAACATCTGCACCGAGGGACTGGTCGGCCTCACCGCCCTGGCGCCCCTCTCACGACTGGTCTTCGCCAGCGGCGCCGTGCTCATGACGGGCGGATTCAACACCCCTTGCACGATTGCCGGGCGGATGGTCGAGGCGCGCTACGGCAGCTCGCCGCAGCGCTTCCCCAAGGCGGCCTGGGATCTCCGGGGCATCACGGCATGGGTCGAGCGCCCGGGGCCGATCCGCCCCGGCGACGCGGTCCGGGTCGTGCCCCCCACGGGCATGTAGGGCCGCCCCGGCTCGGTCGATACCCTTCCTGCATGTCCAAGCTGCGCGGGTATCTCAGCTCCCTCAGGGAGAACTTCAAGCTCACGCGCAAGGTGCACCGCTGGGTGGGCCTGGAGATGCTCGCCATCTTCCTCGGTGCGACAGCCATCGTCGCCGTGCCCGTGTCGTTCTTCCTCAACTGGCTCACCGGCCTGCTGGTCGGCCTGCCCGTGGGCCTGCTCGCCATGACGTACTGGTTCAGCAGGCGCGCCATGAACGCCGCCTACTCCCAGATCGAAGGCCAGGCCGGCGCGGCCGTCGCCGTCATCCAGCAGATGCGTGGCAACTGGAGCATCACCCCGGCCGTCGCGGTCACCAAGAATTCCGACATCGTCTCGCGCGTGGTCGGGCGCCCGGGCGTCATCCTCGTAGGCGAGGGGCCGGCGCAGCGCGTGACGCACCTGCTCGCCAACGAGCGCAAGAAGACCGCGCGCTGGCTGCCCGAGGTCCCGATCTACGAGATCCAGGTCGGCACCGACGCGGATCAGCTTTCCGTCGCGAAGATCCAGCGCGAGCTCAACAGGCTGCCGCGCGCACTGCGCCCAGCCGAGGTCAACGACGTACGCCGTCGCCTCGATGCCTTCAGCAAGAAGGACTCCCCCGTGCCGATTCCGAAGGGGCCGCTGCCCAAGGGCGGCAAGATCCCGAAGTCAATGCGGGGCTGAAAGCTCAGCACGTCAGCAATGCGGGGCTAAAGGCTCCGCACATAAGCACTGCGGGGCTGATCTAGCGGGACATGCCAATGCTCGTGCGCATGACCACGCGCGAG
>CAZLNF010000107.1:0-6311 GCA_964560885.1 uncultured Actinomyces sp.
GAGAACGAGGGGACGAACTGGTACCCCGAGACGATCAAGTGGGGCCGCTACGGCGACTGGCTCAACAACAACGTCGACTGGGCGCTCTCGCGCAACCGCTACTGGGGCACCCCGCTGCCCATCTGGCGGTGCCCCGAGGGCCATCTCACCGCGGTGGACTCCCTCGCCAAGCTCGGTGAGCTCAGCGGACGGGAGCTGGCCGACCTCGACCCGCATCGCCCCTTCGTCGACGAGGTCACCTTCCCCTGCCCTGAGTGCGGCGAGACCGCCACGCGCGTGCCGGAGGTCATCGACTGCTGGTACGACTCCGGCGCGATGCCCTTCGCGCAGTTCGGCTACCCGCATCGCGGGCAGGAGGAGTTCGCGTCGCGCTATCCCGCCGACTACATCTGCGAGGCCATCGACCAGACCCGCGGGTGGTTCTACACCCTCATGGCGGTCGGCACGCTCGTCTTCGATCAGTCGTCGTACAAGAACGTCGTCTGCCTCGGCCACATCCTCGACGAGGACGGCCGCAAGATGAGCAAGCACCTGGGCAATGTGCTCGAGCCCATCTCGCTGATGGACGAGCACGGCGCCGATGCCGTGCGGTGGTTCATGCTCGCGTCGGGCTCGCCGTGGCAGGCACGCCGTGTCGGCCACGCCGCCATCCAGGAGGTGGTGCGCAAGGTCCTCCTCACCTACTGGAACACCGCCGCCTTCCTCTCTCTCTACGCCCGCGCGGCCGACTGGACCCCCGGCGACGCACCTCCCGTCGACCAGCGCCCCGCACTCGACCGCTGGGTGCTCAGCGAGGCGCACCGACTCGCACGCGATGTGGACGCTGCCCTCGAGGTGTTCGACACCCAGCGCGCCGGGCGCCTCATCGCGGCCTTCGTCGACGACCTGTCGAATTGGTATGTGCGCCGCACACGCCGGCGCTTCTGGGACGGCGATCCGGCGGCCCTCGCGACCCTTGACGAGGCGCTGCGCATCGTCACCCTCGTCATGGCTCCCTTCACCCCCTTCGTCACCGAGCGGGTGTGGCAGGACATGGTGCGCGCGGTCGATCCCGACGCACCGCCCAGCGTGCACCTCGCCGCGTGGCCCGCGGTCGATGACGCCGTCATCGACGACACCCTCGCCGCGCAGGTCGCGCTGGTACGTCGCGTCGTCGAGCTCGGCCGCGCCGCCCGCGCCGCCTCCAGCGTGCGCACCCGCCAGCCCCTCGCCCGCGCACTCGTTTCCGCCCCCGGCTGGTCCACGCTTCCCGCCGAGCTCGTCGCCGAGGTCGCGAGCGAGCTCAATGTCCTCGACATGGCGAGTCTCGCCACGAGCGAGGGTGACCTGGTCGACGTGACCGCCAAGGCCAACTTCCGCTCCCTGGGCAAGCGCTACGGCAAGCAGGTCCAGGAGATCGCCGCAGCGATTGCCGCCACCGATGCCGCTGCCCTGGCCGCGGGGCTGCGCGCAGGCAACGCCCAGCTCACCGTCGCCGGCATCGGTGCCGTGGATCTGGCCGAGGACGACGTCGTCATCACCGAGACCCCGCGCGAGGGCTGGTCCGTCGCCAGCGGCGAGGGCGAGACCGTCGCACTCGATCTCGAGCTCACCGACGAGTTGCGCCGGCTCGGCGTCGCGCGCGAAGCGGTGCGCCTCATCCAGGAATCGCGCAAGTCCGCCGGCCTGGAGATCTCCGATCGCATCGCACTGCGCTGGCAGGCGAGCGACCCGATGGTCGCCGAGGCGATGCGCGAGCACGGTGAGCTCATCGCCGGTGAAGTGCTGGCGTCGGAGTACGCCGAGGGCGAGCCCGAGGCAGGCGATCACCACGGCGCCGATGCCGATCTGGGGCTGACCTTCGGCCTGCATCGGGCCTGACGCCGCGCCGACTAGCCTTACGCGCGATGCCCACCCTCGACGTCCCCAACATCGCCGCCAACACTCCCCTGTGGCTGGCGCTCGTCACGACGTTCGTCGCCGCCGTCTCCGGCGCGATCCTCGGCCGCCAGCCGGGCAAGGTGAGCTACGACATCGTCGGGGTCACCGTCTTCGCCTTCGTGCTCGGGCTCGGCGGAGGCATCACGCGTGATGTCCTGCTGGGCAATCTGCCGCCACTCGCTCTGCGTTCGCCGTGGTACGTCGTCACGGTGCTCGGTGCCGTCGTCACGGTGCTGCTCGTCGGACGCTGGATCCCCGTGGACGGCTGGACCTTCATCCTCCTCGACGCACTCGCCCTGGGCTTGTATGCCGTCATCGCGGCACAGCTCGCCGTGGAGTTCGGACTGCCGGACATCGGCGCGATCACTGTCGGCTTCCTCGCCGCGGTCACCGGCGGCGTGCTCGTCTCTCTGCTACGCGGCGAGACTCCGCAGATCCTGCTGCCCAGCCAGCCCTATGCCCTGCTGGCGGTGGTCGGCGCGACGATCTACGTGCTCCTCGACTCCTACAGCGGCGGGATCGCGGCCTTCGCATGCTTGGCCTCGGTCATCGTGCTGAGGTTTGTCACGCTGCGTTGGAACCTGCGCACGCGCAGCGTGCGGCCCCTGCGGCGACCGGAGGAAGGCAGCGTGCCGGAGGGCGACTAGGTGCCGCTTGAGTCCCCCGGCGCGACCGACCCCACCTTGTCGAGCTCGGCCAATTGCCCGGAGATGGTGTCGCGCAACTTGGTCCGGTAGGACCGCTCGAAACTGCGCAGGTCGTTGACCTTGGTCTCCAGTGCCGCGCGCTGCTCATCGAGCTGGCCGGTCACCTTGGCTGCATCCTCGCGTGCCTTGGCCAGAATCGTGTCTGCTTCGGCCTTCGCGGCGGTGACCGTCTGGTCGGCGGTCACCTGGGCGGCCTCGAGCATGGCGAGGGCGCGTGCAGGCACATCGCCACTTGCAGGAGCCGATGCAGGCTCCGGAGCAGCGGCAGGCGCGGGGGCAGGAGGCGCGGGCGTCGCCATGGCAGCGGCGGCTGCAGCAGCGGGCGCTGCCGTCGGAGCCACGGTGTTGGCCGTTGCCATGCGTCGCGCCTCGGTGAGCTTGGTCTCGGCCGCCTTCTCCTTCTCGGCCGCCTCGGCGAGCTTCCTGTCCGCCTCACTTGCCTTCTTGTCGGCCTCGGCGAGCTTGGCCTGTGCTTCCCCGAGCTTCTTCTCCGCGTCGGCGGCTTTCTTCTCCGCCTCGGCGAGCTTCTTCTCGGCATCGGAGGAGGTGACGGGAGCGGCAGGCTTCTGGGCCAGCTGCGCACGGAGGTCGTCGTTTTCGACGATCAGGCTGCCCAGCGCAGACTCGACGTCGTCGAGGAAGGAGTCCACCTCGTCCATGTCATAGCCCGTGCGCATCTTCACGGTGTTGAACTGCTTTTCATGGACCAGCTGCGGGGTGAGAGTCACGATGCCTCCTGGGGACTGCGCGCGCTACAGGGCGAGGGCGACGTTGATGAGAATCTGGACGGCGATGATGAGGATGAGGAAGGCGAGGTCGAATTGCACTCCGCCGAGGCGGAGCGGGGGAATGACCTTGCGCAGGAGACGAAGCGGCGGGTCGGTGACGGTGTAGATCGCCTCGGCGATGACGAGCAGGGGACCGCGCGGCTGCCACGAACGGGCAAAGATCTGCACGAAGTCGAGGATGAGGCGACCGATGAGGACGAGCCAGTAGAGCCAGAGGAAGGTGGCGAGCACTTGCCCGACCAGCGCCACCGACCTGTCCCCTCTCTACTCACGCGCACCCGCGCGTCAACTCTGGTTGAAGAAGCCGGTCTGCGCGAGTTGAGCCCGAGCCTCGGCCCCCACCTCGACGTTAACAGGTGAGAGCAGGAAGACCTTGTTGGTCACCCGCTCGATGGTGCCGTGCAGGCCGAAGACGAGTCCTGCGGCGAAATCGACGATCCTCTTGGCGTCGACGTCGTCCATCTCGGTGAGGTTCATGATCACCGGCACGCCCTCGCGGAACTCCTCGCCGATGCGGCGGGCGTCGTTGTAGGTGTGGGGATGGATCGTCGTGATGCGATTGAGGTCCACGGCAGGGACCGGAGCCGGGCGTGAGCCCGCGCTCGTCATGGGCGAGACGTTGCTCGGCTCATCGCGGTAGAGGCGGCGGGGTTCGCGGGGATCGACCACCGTGACCGTGCGCGGCTCGGGGCGGTCAGGCTGGCGAGGGGCGCGCTCCGTCGAGCGGTCGGACGACCGGGTACGCCGAGCGGGAGCGGGCTCGTCGTCGTACTCCCACTCGTCTTCCTCGAAGTACGCGTCCTGGCGGTCCTGGTTATCCTCCACGAGCCCGAGGTAGACCGCCATCTTGCGCATCGCGCCCGCCATGGGACTCCCTTTCTCGCCCTCCGTGTTCGCGGCGGCGTCCCCCTAAGTTAGCCGAGCGGAGGCCTTGTCCCGAGGACCGCGCTCCCCACGCGGAGGTGTGTCGCGCCCACGCGGACCGCCTCCTCAAGATCCTCGGACATTCCCGCGGAGATGAGGCGAGCGCTGGGGTAGTCCCGACACAGGACCTCGGAGATGGCGGCGAGGCGCTCGAAGGCCTCCGCCGATACCCCACGCTGGCCGGCGGGGTCGTCTGACAGGGGTGCGACGCCCATGACTCCGCGAAGCGTCAGGTGCTCACTGCGCGCAACCAGATCGGCGAGTTCGGTCACGTCCGCCGGACTGACACCCCCTCGGCCGGTCGCACCTGAGGTGAGGTCGATCTCGAGGAGGCAGCCGAGCTGACGCCCCGCCTTGCCCGCACCGCGCTCGAGGGCCGCCACCAGTGACGGTCGGTCGACGGAGTGCACGAGGTCGGCGTAGCGAGCCACCGAGGCCGCCTTATTGGATTGAAGTTGCCCGACGAAGTGCCACCGCAGGTCGAGGTCACCCGTGGCCGCAGCCTTGGGGGCCGCCTCCTGATCGCGGTTCTCGCCGAAGTCGCGTACGCCGAGTGCGGCCAGGCGCCGCACGTCTTCGACGGGCCACGTCTTGCTGACGACGATGAGCGTCACTTCACTCGGATCACGACCGGCGACTTCGCATGCCGCGTCGACGCGAGCACGGACAACGTCGAGGTGCTCGTGGAGCTCCTGAGTGCGGTCGTCGGTCGTCATCCGCTGTCCCGCATGACGATCACGCCGACCTGCCGGCCCGTCGTGGTATCCCGGCGATAGGAGTAGAGGTGCGGATCCTCGAAGGTGCACCCGCCCACGATCTCGCCCGTGACGCCGTGCTGACGGAGTTGGGCGAGCACCGCGGCGCGCACGTCCACGGCCGGGGTGCCTTGGCGAGTGCGGGCTGCCGCCTCCGGGACGGCAGCGGCCACCTCGTCGCGGACCTCGGGACTGACCTCGTAGCAGCCGGGGCAGATCGCCGGTCCCACCCACGCGCTCACTTCCCCCCGGGGTGCGAGCTTCTCCAAGGTGGCCCCCACGACATCGGCGACGACCCCGCGCCACCCCGCATGCACCGCTGCCACCTGTCCCCCGCTCAGGTCGGCGAGGAGCACCGGCACGCAGTCGGCCACCTGGACGGCGATCGCCAGACCGCTCTCGTCCGTGATGATCGCGTCGGCCGGTGGCGGCTCATCAGGGATCGCACGCAGGTGCGCGACATCGCGCCCATGCACCTGCTTCACCAGTGCCAGGCCCTCGCACCCCACCATGCGTGCGACCTCGCGCCGATTAGCAGCTACGGCATCGGGCTCATCGCCCACAGATCCCCCGAGGTTGAGCTCGGCGTAGGCACCGATGCTCTGACCGCCTAGGCGGTCCGTGAAGAGCCACTCGGCACTGCGCCCGGCATCCACGACTCGACCGCGGGCGAGGACACCCACGGCGACGACTACTTGAGGAAGTCGGGGACGTCGAGATCG
This sequence comes from uncultured Actinomyces sp., assembly GCA_964560885.1. Taxonomy (GTDB): domain Bacteria; phylum Actinomycetota; class Actinomycetes; order S36-B12; family S36-B12; genus Mxb001. Next base: position 5,817 of record CAZLNF010000107.1, read on the forward strand.
TCACCCGCATCGTCGAAGACGATCGTGCGCGGCTGCTGCACGGGACGCTTCGGAGGCTCCGGCGTGACGGGGATCTCAGCGCTGTCGCTCGATGCCGACTGCTTCGCGGCGACGGCCGCAGCGAGCGGCGTCTCCTCGGCGATCTTCTTGGTGACCGGCTGCGCGCGCCGCGCGGGCGGTGCGCCCCCGTCGAAGCCCGCGGCAATCACCGTGACGCGGACCTCGTCGCCGAGGGTGTCGTCGATCACGGCACCGAAGATGATGTTGGCATCGGGATGCGCAGCATCCGACACCATGCGCGCGGCCTCGTTGATCTCGAAGAGCCCGAGGTCGGAGCCACCCGAGACCGAGAGCAGCACGCCGTGGGCCCCCTCGATGCTCGCCTCGAGAAGCGGGCTGGAGATGGCCGCGGTCGCCGCCTCGATGGCGCGCTCCTCGCCACGGGCCGAGCCGATGCCCATGAGTGCCGAGCCGGCACCCTGCATGACCGACTTC
>CAZLNF010000108.1:0-6292 GCA_964560885.1 uncultured Actinomyces sp.
CGGGCTACCGCACCGGACTCTTCGGCAAGTACCTCAACGACACCGTGGCCCAGGGCGAGGACTACCTCCCACCAGGCTGGGACAACTTCGATGCCTTCCTCGGCGGCAACTACACCCGCTATCGCTTGTCTTCCGATGAGAAGCCTGTGCGCAAGGACAGGCGCTACCTCACGGACCTGCTCGCCGACCGAACTCTCGACTTCATCGAGTCGACCCCTGAGGGCGAGCCGTTTTTCGCCTACTTCTCCCCTTTCGCCCCGCATTACCCCTACGACGCGGGTCCCTACGCCGGGGCAACGCGCGAGGCCGGCCTGCTTGACGATGTCAAGGCGGCCACGAGCTACCCATCTCCCGCCACCAACCAGGCCGACATGTCCGGCTACCCGAGGTGGATGCAGAAGCTCGAGCCGACGGACGTCTGGGACAACGAAGGACGCAACAACAGCACGACGATGACAATCGACGAAGTCATCGAGCGGCAAGCCGACACCCTCATGGGTGTGGACGCAGCAATCGGACGCATGATCGATGCGCTTCGCGAATCGGGCCGCCTGGACAACACCCTCATCGTGCTGGTGTCAGACAACGGCTACGCGTGGGGCGAGCATCGCCTCCAGGGCAAGAACACGCCGTACGACGTGTCGGTGCGCGTGCCACTCGTGATGCGTCTCGATGGGGTGCTAGACGCAGGAGTGCAGGATCAGCGCCTCGTGGCCGCCAACGTCGACGTCCACGCCACCATCCTTGACCTCGCGGGCGTGAAGCCGGGGCGCATCGACGGGCTGAGTGCCCTCACGTCGGACCGCGAGGGAATCGTGATGGAGGCCATGCGCTGGGCGGGCAAGCGAGGCCGCCCCGCCTACTGCGGCTTCCGCACGGAGGACCGGCTCTACGTCCGCTACTCCACCGGCGAGGAAGAGCTCTACGACTACTCTCGCGACCCCCACGAGTTGGACAACGTCGTGGACGACCCCGCCTACGCCGCGGACAAGCAGACCTTGAAGACACAGACGCGCCAGGCCTGCTCCCCTATGCCGCCCGGCTTCGCATGGGACGAGCGCGACGCGCGGCTCCGGCCACCGACGAACGTGCAGGCAACCTGGGACGGCGCAGACGCTGCGCTGGTCACGTGGAGAGCCCCCGCCGACGTCGGCGCCGTCCTGCCGAGTTATCGCGTGTACGTCGGAGCCACGGCTAAGGGACGCCCCGCCTGCGAGCTCGATTCCGTGCGCCTGGCCAGGGGCTTGCGCTGCCGGGTCGAGATACCCGCAAAGGCCGCTACGCCGCAGGTGACCGTCGTGGCCGTGCGCGAACGCCAGGTGGCCACCGCGGAACCGGTGATCCTCGACCAGCGCCCCGCCGCCGGTCGGTAGCGGCTGGCCGGCCGGACCGGCCCGATGGAGGCGGCTCTGCCGACTCGCCGGGCCCCATCGGTGGCGAACTTTGGGACGAAAGTGCCCTCCAGCGTCACTTTTGTCCCAAAGTTCGGGAGTCCCGGGTACGGCGGACCACCCCCACACGACAGCGGACCGCCCACATGGGGCGGTCCGAGTCGTTGAGCGGAGGCGGAGGGATTTGAACCCTCGATGGGGTTTTAGCCCCAAACCCGCTTAGCAGGCGGGCGCCATAGACCGGACTAGGCGACGCCTCCATGAACTAGCCGGGTCAGGTTACCGGGTCCGGGTCGGACACGGCACACTGATGTCGCGTGAGCGCAGAAGACCCCATGGTCTCCACCCTCGTGATCGACTGCGGGGGCGGCGGGATCAAGGCAACCGTCCTCGACGACGCCGGCACGATGCGGGCCCAGCCCATCCGCGTGGCCACGCCGTACCCACTGACGACCAAGCTCTTCGTCAAGACACTCGTCGACCTGTCCAAGAAGATGCCCGCAGCGACACATGCCACGGTGGGCCTGCCCGGCATGATTCGCCACGGTGTGGTCGTGGCTACGCCGCACTACGTGACGGTGCGTGGACCCCGCACCCGAATCGACCCCGACCTCGTGACTCAGTGGCACGGCTTCGACGCGCGCACCGCGCTGCGCGAGGCACTGGGTATCCCTGTCATCGTCCTCAATGACGCTGAGGTGCACGGCGCCGGCGTCATCGCGGGCAAGGGACTCGAACTCGTGCTCACACTCGGCACTGGGCTGGGGTGCGCGCTCTTCGACGGCGGCCGGCTCGCGCCGCACCTCGAAGTCTCACAGGCACCCGTGAGATGGGGGCTCTCCTACGACACCTACATCGGCGAGCACGAGCGTCGACGCCTCGGCGACAGTCTCTGGTCGCGCCGCGTCGTGCGCTGCGTCGATGGCCTGCGACCGATGTTCATGTGGGATCGCCTCTACCTCGGTGGCGGCAACTCACGCCACATCACGCCGAGCCAGGTGGCCAAGCTGGGCGACGACACGGTCATCGTGCCCAATGCCGCTGCCCTCGTGGGCGGAGCCCGCGCCTGGCAACTCCACGTGGAGTTCTAGTCACGGAGTTCTAGGCGCGGAGTTCTAGGCGCGCCAGACCGGACGCGTGAGGCATGTCGGTCCACCCTCGCCCTTGGTGATCTCGCTCGCGGCGTAGACGTGCACCTCGCACCCGCGGGCGGCGAGCGCCTCCGCCGTCGCGTCATTGCCCGAGGCGATGACGGCCACACCCGGTGAGACGGCGAGGACATTGCATCCCAGCGTGAGCCAGTCTTCCTCCGGCACGGGGAGGAGCTCGACATCTCGGCGTCGCAACTCCTCCAGCATGGCCACAGGGGCGAGGCGCTCGTAGACGACGGCGAGATCCTCGCGCACGGGTGAGACGACCGACATCAGGTGCAGGCACCACTCCGGACCCTGGTCATGGGGTACGTCGTACACCTCGACGCGGATCCCGCGCGGCCTGAGGATCTCCGATAGCTGGGCTACGGCGACCGCATTAGTGCGGTAGGAGCGCCCTACGGCAAGCGTCGTGTCATCAAGCCAAAACATGTCGCCGCCGTCGGCGGTTGCCGATCCGCTGAGCGACGCCACGGTCGGTACGCCAGCGGCCGCAAGGTCCGCGGCAAGACGCTCGCCTTCGCCGACACGCACAGCCTTGGCCGACCGCAGCGTGACGACGCCGTCGCTGACGGTGAAGGCCGGGTCATAGGTGAAGCAGGAGTCGGGGAGGCCCTCCAGCGGGGGCAGCTCGAGCACGTCGCATCCGAGGCGCTGCAGGATCCCGACGAAGGCAGCGTGCTGGTCGATCAGGAGGTCGACATCGAGGGGCTGTGCCCAGTGCGCACGCGCGAAGTCCGATGCGGGAGCGGGCGCGCGCACTGCGACGCGACGCAAGGCCGCGGTCATCGAGGTGACGCCGTAGTCCATGTGACCTCCTTCGCCCGCAGACACTAGCCCCCCAACCGGGTGAGAATCGAGGTGAGGCGCAGTTGGTTGTAGCGGAGCACGAGGAAGAAGACCATGTTGCCGATGAAGACAATGCAGAACCAGAGCAGGATCAACTGCCAGGGATTGAACGGCACGATGACCAGGAAGGTGAAGGCAGAGAAGAAGTGCACCCATTCGCCACGGCGCACTTCGATGAGATAGGCCCGCAAACTCGGCACATCGATCCCGAAGAGACTCGACTTGCTCTCGCCACCCAGCCAGGAGCCGCCCTCAGGCAGCCACTTGGCAAACCACGGGATGCCGATGCGGCGATACACCCGGACCCGGTCCCAGCGGGTGAGGCGCAGCGGGCCGATGTCGCGAGCAAACCACCGGTCCGGGCAGCGCGGCGCGATGAATCCGATGAGGAGCGCGCACGCCGCGAGGATGAGGAAGTCGATGATGCCTAAGCGCAGCATCGCGCCGCCATCCATGTCGCCTCACCGCCTCCTCAGCGAGCAGGCTACCCGCGGGATTCCCACGCGCGCCGCCATGACCCGAAGTCCCGAAATGACGCCCTCCTTGGCTCGGGAGGCCTAGCATCCCGGAGTGGCACTCTCACGTCGTCGGTTCATCGCGGCCGCATCCGCGCTCGCAGCATCCTGGGGCGTGTCATTCGAGGTCATGGGCAGGAGCCTGGCCGCGCCCCTGAAGGCGACCGACGCTCCCACCACCCTCCTGCAGACCATCAAGTTCGCCGCCCAGCCGGTGCGCGGCGACTACCGCACGCTCCTCGCGGGAGCCGGTGAGGACTTCATCCCGCGCTATGACCTCCTGGGGCGCGAGGCCGACGCGGCGCGGAGCTCCTCACGGCGCTCCCTCTACTACTTCGCGCACCTGTCCGATATCCACGTGATCGACGCGCAGACGCCCGCGCGCATGGATGCCATCCAGAGCATCTCCCCCAACCTCTTCACCGATGCCTGCCGGGCACAGGACACTCTGACGGTGCACGTCCTGGCCTCCATGGTGGACAGCGTGGCGGCGTCGCAGACCAGCGCGGTGACAGGTGCTCCACTCGCGAGTGCGCTCAGCACGGGTGACAGCGCCGACAACCTGTCTCAGTTGGAGACCCGTTGGTACATCGACATCCTTGACGGCAAGGAAGTGCTGGCCAATAGCGGTGCGACCGGCGCCTACGAAGGTCCGCAGGTGTGGTCGGAAGCGACGTACGCCTACCACCCGGAGAATCCCGCGGGCGATGTCTACGGCCCTCTGGGATACCCCACGGTGCCGGGCATGCTCACGGCCGCAGTGAGCAATCCCGTGCAGAGCCAGGGTCTGCCAGTGCCGTGGTACGCCGTTTACGGCAACCATGACGCGACCTTCATGGGCACGTTCCGCCCCGACCCCGCGCTCTTTGCCTGGGCTGTCGGTGACCGCAAGGCCGCGACCGGAGAGGCGCTTGCAATCAACTGGCTGCAGGGCTTCGCGAGCGACCTCAGCGCGGCGCAGATGGCGGCCAATGCGATCCGCCAGCAGCTCGGCCTCCTGCCGGGGCTCAAGACGGTCACTCCCGATCCCGCGCGCAAGATGCTCGAGCGCACCGACTTCATGCAGGCACACCTCGACTCGCCCGCGGTGCCGGGACCCGTGGGCCACGGATGGACCCAGGCCAACATCGATACCGGCCAGACCTGGTGGAGTGCGGACCTCACTCCCTACCTGCGCGTCTTCGGCCTGGACACCTGCAACATGGCGTCAGGAGCCGACGGTGCGGTGCCTGAGGATCAGTTCACGTGGCTCGAAGCGCAGTTGGCACAGTGCGAGACCGAGGGCCGGCTCGCGATGGTGTGCAGCCACCACAACTCCCTCACCATCGAGAACGACGCCAAGCCGGTGTGGGGCGGACAGCGCCTGGTGCACGCGGAGGAGTTCATCGCGATGCTCCAGCGCTATCCGGTCTGCATCGCGTGGCTTAACGGCCATACGCACATCAACACCATCAAGGCGCACCCGCGCCAAGGTGGAGCGGGTGGCTTCTGGGAGATCACGACCGCTTCCTGCGTCGACTTCCCACAGCAGCAGCAACTCGTCGATGTGGTGGACAACCGCGACGGCACGATGTCGATCTTCGTCACCGCACTCGACCACGCTGCTCCACCCACGTGGACTCAGGGCGATCTGAGCCAGACGGGTCTGGCCTCGCTCAGCCGGGAACTCGCCGCCAACTCCCCGCTGTCCAACCCGACGTTGCTCGCGGGATCACCACTCGATCGCAATGTCGAGTTGCTCATGCCCGCGCCATTCGACCTTTCCTCCATCACGGACGCCGCGATCGAGGCCGAGCACATGAAGGCGAGAGCACAGCTTGTGGCGCACGGAGGTGCGGCATGAAGCGCTTTGCCGCCGCTATCGCCGTGTCCACCGCGGCGCTCATGCTCACGGCATGCTCCCAGGTGGCATCCCTGACGCCCGTGGGTGGCAGCAGCATCACCAGCGTGCGCAACGCCGCCAACGACGTGCTGATCGAGCAGTCCGTGCCGATCCTCGTCGCACCCACGTGCACCGCGGTGGATTCCGGCTTCACCTGCGTCGGCTCGACGCTCGATGGCGCCGAGATCCTCGTGACTGCGGAGGGCACTGCGCCCTACGACATGTCGATCTCCGTCGGGGGCTCGGTGATCTTCGAGGGCAACGCCCAGGCTGTCCTCGACGCTGCCGTGCTGGAGGGGTCATGAGCACCACGGCGGAGCAGAAGCCGCTCTATCGCGTGAGCGTGCTCGCCACGGGATTCGCGCGCATGTGGCGCGCCTGGCGGGTCCTGCTGCCCGTCGTCATCGTCAACGCCCTGGTTCAAGGCATCCTGCTGCTCTCCGGTGTGCTGCCCTACCTCACGATCGTCTTCGTCTTCACAGCGCTGCTGTCCTTCGTCATCCT
>CAZLNF010000109.1:0-6237 GCA_964560885.1 uncultured Actinomyces sp.
TGGCCTTGGCCGCAGCAGCCCGGATCGCGTCGGCCGTCGGCGCCACGAACTCGCCGTTGGCATTGCGCATCAGGGCGGGGTTCAGCGAGAAGCGTGTCGTCAAGGGCGAGTCCGAGATGACGACCATGGCACGCCGGCCGGGCTCCTGCGGCGGTGTCTTGCGGTACGCCGGAGGGGTGGCGTTGGGGTCCCAGGTCCCGGTCGACAGCGTGTCCCCGCGGCTCGCGGCTCGCGAAGCAGCGTAGAGATCGCCAGAGAAGGGGAAGAGATCGAAGGTGCACAGCGCGACCTCACGGTCGCTGTACGTCACGCAGGTGTTATCCGTGCGGGGGAAGTCCGACCGGGGATAGGACTGACGCTTGTAGGCAGGGTTGATCACCATGCCCCATGGGTCGGCCTTGCCCTTGATCCATTCGCGCGCCTCGGGGTCCGACCAGATGTAATCCCAGACAAGGCGAGCCGAGTCGGTCTCGCCAAGCGTGGTGACGATGTGTCCCAAGCCCGGGAAGCGCAGGCCCTCGAACTGCGGATTGACCTTGAGGAAGTCGGGATCCTGCGTGATGTCATACGGGTTCTTCTCGACCTTGTCGGGCACTGGCGCTGCGTCGTAGCGGTAGGACTGGGTGAGGAGCTTGGCCAGGAGGCGCGGCGTCATCTTGATGTCCCGCAGGCGCTCTCCATCGCGTAGCCGTATCGCCTCGGGAGCCAAGGTCGACGACTGGCTCTCGACGTTGAAGGCAACAGTGAGCCCAGAAAGCGCCACAGGTGCGTAGACGAGGGGGCGGGGCGCCTCATCCTCGGGCACGCCGAAGCCCACGAAGCTCAGACCTGGCTGCTCGGTCTTGAGCTTCTCGCGCGCCTCGAGGTCCGACAGGACGGTGTAGCTGAAGTTGCCGAGGTCACCCGCGCACCACGACGGCTGCCAGCGGCTAATCGCCTCGATCACACGATCCGTCCCGAGAAGGGGAGTCTCTGTGGCGGTGATGGAGCACGCAGCCCCCACCGGCTGGAAGTCCAAGGGAAAGACAATGCGGTGCTGCCAATTGGTTGCCAGGAGCGGGGAGGTGTCCAAGACGTCATTGTTGGAAAGACCCCGGCGAGTGCCATCGACTTCCTTCTCGCCCCGGGGGACAACCACGAGCCAGCACAGCGGGCTCTCACCATCGCGTGACTGGCCGCAACCTAGGCCCGGGGACTCGACACCCGTCTGCACCTCGAAGAAGTCCTCGCCGGTCCCGTCCGCACGAATGCGATTGTGATTGCTCTCATTCGACGTGTAGCGATCGAAGAACTCCGACTTGTTGCCCGTCGTTGTCTTGCCCGTCCACGAGACGAAGGGGACATAGGAAAGGTCGTCAAACTGGAAGTCCTTGTACTTGTCTTCTAGTGGATCGACAAGACCCGCCGTGGTCATCTGACGCGAATTGGTGTTCTGCCCGCCGTTTCCGGCCTTCTGGGAGCCGTAGATGCACTGCTCGCGCGGAGGACCCTCCTCGGCTGTACCACCCCAGCACTGCATGATGTGCAGGTAGTTGACGCCCAGGTTGCCGAAGTCAGGCCGCGTGGGCTTGCCACCCCGCCAGCTCACCCGCACGACTTGGTTGACCAAGTTCTTGGTCTGACTCACGGTGACCTCGAGGTCCTTGAACTCCCCGGAACCCGACTTCGAAATCCCACTACCTTCGATCCGGGGCTTCAGATCCTGGGGTGCCGCGGATGCGGGCACCGCCAGGAGAGCCCCCGAGGCGATGAGCGCAAGGCCGCTCACCGCGGCGAACACGCGCTTCATGCGTCACCGCCGACGCGACGAGCGGCCATGTATCGAGCCACGAGCGGTGGCGCGAAGAGCAGAGCCAGAACGACGACGAAAGTAGCCACGAGCAGGCCGGTGTAGGGGCCCCAGCCTGAACTCGCCTCCGTGGAGACGGGAATACCCGCGACGTAAGCGCCTCCTGTCACAGCGCCACCTGCCGCAGCCGCGGCCGCGGGGTCGACGATGACCTCGCCGGTCGTCGGATCGACGACCGGCTCTGCCGCGATGACCTGACCGGTCTCGGGATCGACCACGACCGCAGCCCCTGTGTCGACGGCCACGTCGGTCGTGCCACCTCCCGTGGTGGTGCCACCGGAGGCCGTCCCACCCGATGTGGTGCTCCCTCCGCTCGTCCCGCCGCCCCCGGCGCCTCCGTTACCGCCGCCACCGCCGGAACCTCCGCCGCCTGCCGTCTCCGCCGCCGTTCCGCACTGAGTCGGGCCCTTGGCATCGCACGCGGGAGGCTGCGGGGCCGTCTTGGCCAGGGTGTTGGTGCCATCGGACGAGAACGTCGGGTTGCTGCACTTCGCGATGTTGATGTTCTCCACGACTGCGCCGGGGATGCGCTTGATCTGATCGAAGCCAGCCTGGACCAGGTTGATCGGCAGTGGCGAGTAGCCGAGCGCATCCGCCTGCTGCTGGCCCTGACACAGGAAGTAGTTGGCGAAGTCTGCGAGCGTGTTGCCCTTTTCATTGCTGAAGCCGTTGTCGTTGGTCGTCGGGATGACCATGTAGCTGTAGGACGACAGCGGGTACGCACGCTTATCGCTGCTCGAGTAGACCCCACTGAGGTTGGAGGTCAGATCGGAATTGATCTTCGCGCCGAGGAGACCGACGGCGACGGCCTCGGCCGTCGGGAGGACATAGAAGCCTGCCTTGTTGAGGAGCTTCGCGGCGGGGAACCCTGCTGACTTGGCGTAGGAGTACTCGACGTATGTGATTGCGCCCACGCTCTGGTCCTGCTTGACGTAGCCGGAGACCCCGAGGGAACCGCTCTGGGCGACGAAGCCCGGGCTGCTCGGGAAGTTCGAGGTGAAGCCACAGGGTGTGCCGCGGCCTACCTTTTGGCAATAGGCGTTCCAGATATCCGGGTATTGGGAGGCCAGCCACGTGGTGAACTGCGCGGTCGTGCCCGAGCCGTCCGAGCGCACGACAGGGACGACCTTGATCGGAGGCAGGGTGAGTCCCGGATTATCGGCCTTGATAGCGGGGTCGTCCCACTTGGTGATGACGCCGGTAAAGATCTTGGCGACCGTCTCGCCCGACAGGCGCAACTGCGTCACCCGATTGGGGCCGATCTTGAGGTTGTACATGAAGGCGGTGCCACCCGCCACGATTGGCATGTAGGCGAAGGGCCGCGAGGGCAGCGTGTCGACGACGTTGCCATCCTTGAGACCGTAGGGAATCTCGGAGACAGCGAAGTCAACGGTGCCGTTGCGGAACTGGTTGCGACCGTCGGAGGATCCCGACGCCTGGAAGTCGATGCGCATGCCGTACTGGTTGACGTTGCGTCGCCACTGATCCATGGCGTTGGCACTCCAGGTCGAGCCTGCGCCTGACACGGGCACATAGCTCGCAGCGGAAGCCGGGACGAGGGGGCCGAGGAGCACGGCGGCCAGGGTGAGGACGGCCGCGCTGAGGACGCGCTTCATGTGGAGTCTCCGAAGTCGAGGGATCGGGGGCTAGACGACGGTGTCGCGAGAGCCTCCTGCGATGCGACCCGAGACGACTCCCTCTTGGTGAACCTTTGGGAATCCTCACGTGAACGCTTCGCCCGGCGCTTCTGCTGGGACTTCGACAGGTTCCCCGCGCCGCGACCTCCGATGATGCGCGCGACGATGAAGAGGATGAGCACGACGAACATCAAGACGGCGGCGGTGCCGAAGCCGCGGGCGATCATCGTCGGCTCGGGCGACTTCACAAATTCGAAGGTCGCCAGCGGCAGCGAGACCATCGGACCCGTGGTCGGATTCAGGTTGAGCGCAGCGGTGAACCCTGCGGTCAGCAGTACCGGGGAGGTCTCGCCGATGCCTCGAGCCGTGCCCAGGATGATCGCCGTCATCAGGCCCGAGCGCGCCGTGGGCAGCGTGACGTGCCACACCGTGCGCCACTGACCGGCCCCGAGGGCGTAGGCCGCCTCCTTGAGATTGCCGGGCACCAGCCTCAGCACCACGTCGGACGCGCGGATGATGATGGGGAGCATCATCACGCTGATCGCCATGGCTGCAGCGAACCCCGACTTGTCGAACCCAAGGATGAGGATGAGTGACGCGTAGATGAACAGGCCGGCAACGATGGAGGGCAGCGCCGTCATAGCCTCGGAAATGGTCCGCACAAAGCGGGCGAAGGGCCCGGGGATCTCGTTCATGTAGACCGCGCAGGCCACACCCAACGGGATCACGATCGCCAGGGCGATCGTGATCATGATCAGTGTCCCGAGGATGGCGTGGAGGATCCCACCCGCGGTCAAGGGATCAAGGGGGCCGGCATTTTGCATGTCCTGGGTGAAGAAGTTGATGTTGGTGAGTGCCTCCCAGCCCCGAATCACCGTGAAGGTGACGACGAAGATGAGCGCTAGCAGGAGCGTGAACGCCAGGCTTTGGATGACGACGGCCGCGAGCCTGTCCTTGACGGCCGAGAAGTCCTCGTCGAGCGATACGAGGACGGCGTAGAGCGCGACGAAGGCCAGGTACGCCACGACGAGGAAGCCCAGCCAGCCGCTGAAGGGCAGGAGGGTGAAGAGCAGGGCGGCGACACCCACCCCAGCGACAGCCGCACCCGTCAGCGACAGGACATCGGAGCGTCGGAACCCGCCGATGCGCCGCGGCTTCAAGTCGGGCGGGGTCGGCGTGCGCTGAGGCAGGGTCGTGCGTCGCCCCGGCGTCCCGGAGGCAAGCTTGTCGAGGTCGTCCAGCGAAGCCGTCATGTCAGTCGTCCGTCGCTGCGCCGGATCGCGACCTCGCGACGATGGAGGATGCGATGAAGTTGACGATGAGGGTGATGATGAAGAGCGCAAGGCCGGCCGCCATGAGCGCGGACGTACCGAAGGGCGTGGCTTCGCCGTAGCGGAGAGCGATCAGCGCCGAGACGGAGTTGGTGCCGTTCTGCAGGATGTGCGGCTGGAAGATGAAGACAGGCGAGATGATCATGAACACCGCGATGGTCTCGCCGAGCGCGCGACCGAGGCCGAGCATCGTCCCGCCGATCATGCCGCCCTTGCCGAAGGGCAGGACGACGGAGCGGATCATCCCCCACTTGGTGGCGCCAAGCGCGTAGGCACCTTCGCGCTCTCCCACGGGTGCCTGTGAGAAGACCTCGCGCATGACCGACGTCGTGATGGGGGCCACCATCAGCGCGACGACGATGCCCGCGATGAAGGTGGAGGACGTGAAGACCGTGGCCGTCGAGAGCGGATCGTCGGGGTCACTACCGTCGACGGCGAAGATGGGGATCCAGCCGAAGTAGGTGGAGATCCATCGGGCAATTCCGATGATCTGGCCTTGAAGGAAGAAGAACCCCCAGAGGCCGAACACGACGCTGGGCACCGCTGCCATGAGGTCGACCATGCTGATGAGCGTCTGCCTGATCCGACGTGGGCTGTATTCAGAAATGTAGAGAGCAACACCCGTGGAGAGCGGCACGGCAAAGAAGATCGCGGTGAGCGCGATGAGGATGGTCCCGCTCAGGACTGCGGCGATGCCGAAGTTGCCACCATCCGGCTCCCAGGCCTGCGTCGTGATGAAGGAAAAGCCCGCTTGGCTCAAGGCCTGGAGCGCCCGAATCGTCAGGAACACTCCGACAAGCGCCATGATGACGAGGACGGCAATCCCGCTGGCAGTCACACCTCCGCGGAAGACTCGGTCGCTGCCGCTTCGCGTCGTGGTGAGTTCACGGGGTTCGGCCTCGGCAGCCGCGACGTCCTCAGGACGAGGCGGAAGGAAGGTCGTGGCCACGCGCAGACTCTTTCCACTGCGATCAACACTGCGGCGGCGGTGCGATTAACTCACCCGGTCGGCTAAGTGAACGGCTGTCGATGGTGACGAGAAGGTGAACGCCGTACGCCAGCAACCTGAAGGTGAACATCTCCTGTCCTGTGAAGGTCGTCACGATGTCGGCAATGTGGCGCGCATGCGGCACCACGAGGCAGCACACTGTCGGCGTGGTCACTGCTGACGCCTCACTCGTCACCCGCGCCCGCGCCGTCGCTGCGGACGTCCTGCGCGACGATGCTGCTCTGCTTCAGCACAGTGCCCGGACTGCCGCACGCGCGGCTGAACTCTCGCGCAGGATCCCCCACAGCCGCGGCTCCGAAGTCGTCGCTGCGGCATGGCTTCACGACATCGGCTACGCACCGCAGCTTCAGCGGACAGGCTTCCACCCGCTGGACGGCGCCCTCTTCCTCATGACCGGGGACTGGCCCGAAC
>CAZLNF010000110.1:0-6172 GCA_964560885.1 uncultured Actinomyces sp.
TCCGCTGCCGTGATCGCTGGCGACGAGGCGCTCGTCGTCGATCCGTGCTGGGACGCCGACGAGCTCGCCGGGGTCGCGGGCTTCCTCGAAGCGGCGGGCGCGCGATGTGCGGCCGGCCTGGCCACGCACCTGCACTACGACCACGTGCTGTGGCACCCCGACCTCGGCGAAGCACCGCGATGGTCCAGCGCGTGGGCTGCCTCCCAGTGGTCCAGTGACCGGGCGGCCCTCGTCCAACCCCTCATCGGCGACATCCCCGACGACCTCGTCGAGTTTGCGGGCCGCGTGACAGCGATCCCATCGGAGGGCTTGCCCTGGTCTGGCCGCCAGGTGGTGCTGCATGAGCACGATGCGCACGCACGCGGGCACCTCGCCGTCGAGATCCCCGACGCGGGAGTCCTACTCGCGGGCGACATGCTCAGCGATGTCGAGCTGCCCTACCCCGATGCCGACGAGCCCAACCTCGAGAGCTACCTGGCCGGACTCGATCGCCTCGCGGAGGTGGTGCGCCGCTCCCGCGTGCTCGTGCCCGGACACGGCACCCCGACGTACTCACCCATAGAGCGCCTCGACGCCGACCGGCGCTACCTCGACGCAGTGCTGGCTGGCCGTCCGGTGGATGACCCCCGCCTCGCGGACCCGGACAACCAGGGGATCCACGCACGCACGATCGAACAGGCCCGCGCGACCGATCGCTGATTCTTGGCATCGCCTAGGGAATACCCCACCGTCGAGCCGCGTCGTCAGTGGCATGAGCGACAATCACCTACGTGACTCACGGTGCGGACGAGGAGCGGGCGTCAGTGGATCCTGACGTCCGCAACCGGCGCATCGGCTGGGCGCTCGTCGCAGCGCAGGCAGTGCTGCTGATCCTCTTCGTCGTCCTGCCCAAGCGTCGCAGTCTCTTCGCGCCGCCGGACTTCCTCGACGTGCTCGGCATCATCCTCATGATTGCCGGCCTCGCCGTCTTCCTTATCGCCCTGCTCAATCTCGGCGCTGCGCTCACGCCCACGCCGGTGCCCCAGGACAGCGCCGCACTGCGCACCGGCGGCATCTACTCGCTCGTGCGCCACCCCATCTACTCCGGCATCCTCGTCGCTGCGCTGGGCTTCACCCTGGCCGTGGGCTCGATCTGGCAGGTCCTGCTCTGGGTGGCCCTGGTCGTCTTCTTCTACGCCAAGGCCTTCTGGGAGGACCGCCTCCTCGCGGAGAAGCACGGGGTGGCCTGGTTCGACTACGCCGACCACGTGAGCAGCTTCATCCCCCGCTTCTGGGGTTCGCGCTAGCCGGAGCCGTACGATTCCGGGGTGGGCCTCCTAGATCGCTTCGAAGACCGCCTCGACCGCATCGTCAACGGTGCCTTCGCCAAGGCCTTCAAGTCCGAGGTCCAGCCCGTCGAGCTCGCCGCCGCCATCCAGAAGGAGATGGACGACCGAGCCGCCATCGTCGCTCGCGGGCGGACCGTGACCCCCAATGTCTTCACCCTCGACCTCTCGCCCCATGACGACGAGCGCCTCAGCGTCTATCGGGATGCGCTGCAGGGCGAGCTGGCGACGGTCGTCACGGAGTACGCCGCGGAGCAGGGCTACGCACTGCTCGGACCCGCCGAGGTCCGACTCGCGCTTGACGACTCCCTCGACACCGGGATCTTCCGCGTCCACTCCGAGGCACGCGCGGCCGTCGTCTCCGCGGCCGTCTCCGACGCGCTGCCGGGTCAGCCCTACCTCGAGATCGGGGGCACGGCGTACCCCTTGGTCCGCGCCGTCACTCGACTGGGCCGTGGCAACGAAGCCGACATCCGCATCGAGGACCCTGGCGTCTCGCGCGCCCATTGCGAGGTCGTCCTTGGCACGCCCGCGGTCGCGCGCGACCTCAGCTCGACCAACGGCACGACCATCGACGGCACGCGCGTGGGGCAGGCGGCCCTGGTCGACGGCTCCGTCATCCTCATCGGCACGACGGCGATCACCTACCGGACGGGCTGACCCCGTGACCGAGTTCGCCCTCACTCTGCTGAGGCTTGCGTTCCTCGGGGCGCTGTGGCTCTTCATCATCATCACGATCGTTGCCTTGCGGCGCGACCTCATGCAGCCGCGTGAGGCCCGACCCGCGACGAGCTCCCGGCCAGCAAAGGCGCCGCGACCGGCGAAGCCGCCCAAGCCCGCCAAGGCGGCGAAGCCACCGAAGCCCGCGAAGCACGCCAAGGCGGGGCCCGCACTCGTGGTCACCGAAGGCCCGCTCGCGCAGACGGTGATCCCCCTCGGGACCGCACAGATCACCCTCGGGCGAGCCCCCGACTCGACACTCGTCATCGACGACGACTACGCCTCGAGCCGTCATGCGCGCCTCTACCCCGGCGATGACGGCTGGATCGTGGAGGACCTCGGCTCGACCAACGGCACCTGGATCGATCGCACGCGCATCACCTCGCCGACCGTCCTGCCGCCCGGAGTCCCGCTGCGGATCGGGCGCACGACCCTTCAACTCAAGCGGTGACCGTGAGCCTCGCACTCCGCTACGCCGCGCGCTCCGATGTCGGAGTCGTCCGCCAAGGCAACGAGGATTCCGGCTACGCCGCCGCTCGCCTGCTCATCGTCGCCGATGGAATGGGTGGTCACGCCGGTGGCGAGCTCGCCAGTGCCACCGCGGTCGCCACGCTCGCCGACATGGCCGACGAAGACCTGGGCCAGGGTGAAGCACTCACGCGACTCGCAGAAGCGGTGGACAGCGCCGGGGCCACGATCGGACTCGTCGTCGCGGACAGCCCCGAGCTCGCGGGCATGGGCACGACGGTCACGGCGCTCTACTGGCTCGCCGACGGCGAAGGTGCGCGCATCGCCATCGTCCATGTGGGCGACTCACGCGCCTATCTCCTGCGCGACGGCGAGCTCAGCCAGATCACCCACGACCACACCTACGTGCAGACCCTTGTCGACGCGGGTCGCATCACGGAGGAGGAGGCCTACACCCATCCCCGCCGCAACCTCCTCATGCGCGCACTCGACGGCATGCAGGTCGCGGAGCCGGATCTCTCCGTGCGCGAGGCACGGCTCGGTGACCGCTACCTCCTCTCCAGCGATGGCCTGCACGGTCTGGTCTCGAATGACGAGATCGCCACAATCCTCGGCACGCGCGAGCCCACCGTGTGCGTCACCGAACTCGTCGATCTCGCCCTCTCGCGCGGCGCCCCCGACAACGTCACGGTCGTGGTCGCACACGTCATCGAGGGCGCCGAGGCCACCGCACTCCCCGTGGTCGTCGGAGCAGCGGGTGAGCCCCGGGTGCGCGCGCGCCTTCCCCGAGTCCACTTTCCCGACGATGCGCAGGTCGACCCCAACGCACCCGATCCGCCCCCGGTCATCGATGGCGGCCCCCCGACCTCTGAACTACCCATGGTGGATGCGGGCAGCCCCGCGGCACCGCGCGAGCCATGGTCGCGTCGCCGCCGCATCGCGGCGTGGTCCATCGGGATCGCCGGGGCAGTGCTCATCGCCATCGTCGCGGTCGCACTCATCGGCAGCGCTTGGGTGCGCTCCCAGTGGTACGTCGGTACGAGCGACGGCGCCGTCGCTGTCTACCAGGGGGTGAGCACCTTCCCCTCGCTCTCCTCCCTCGTCACGGTCACCGACATTCCCGTCGCGGACCTGCCTCCGCTCGAGGCGGGACTCGTGACCAACGGCATCTCGGCTCAGGGACGCGAGGGAGCCGACGCCATCGTGGCCGGGCTTCGTGACCGCGCATGCGTGTCGATCCCGCGGCCGGCGTACTGCCCGCCGAGCCCCGCGCCCACCCCGGCGCCCGGTCCCGCCCCGTCACCCTCTCCCTCGGTGGCGCCATGAGCGTCAGCGGCAGCGTCGACGCCGCCCCGCGGCAGCGCACCCGGCGGAATCTCGAGCTCGTCCTGCTCATCCTCGCGTGGGGACTCGGTGTCCTCGGCACGCAGCAGGTCGCCTGGTCCACCGGCGAGGGCCTGCACTCACGCTTCTGGATCACCGCCGCGGTCGTGGGCGTGCTCGCACTCATCGCGCACATCATCGTGCGCTGGCGCGTGCCCTACTCCGATCCCTTCCTCCTGCCCATCGCCACGCTGCTCACCATCCTCGGCCTCGTCATGATCTACCGACTCGATGTCGCCGCCGTGCAGCGCGCTGAGCGCAATGACAACCCCATCCCCGCGCCGGACGTCTACAACCAACTCACGTGGTACGCCGTTGCCGTGCTCCTCTTCGTGCTCGTGCTACTCGTCCTGCGCGACCACAGGGTGCTCCAGCGCTACACCTACACCTTCGGCCTCCTCGGTGTGATCCTGCTGCTGCTGCCGCTCGCGCCCGTCATCGGCGCCACCGTCAATGGCGCGACCCTGTGGGTGCGGGTCGGGGGCTTCACCTTCCAGCCCGCTGAAGCCGCCAAGATCCTGCTCACGATCTTCTTCGCTGGCTACCTCGTCGTCACGCGCGACTCCCTCGCGCTGGTGCGCACGAAGGTGCTCGGCGTACCCCTGCCCCGTGCGCGCGACCTCGGGCCGATTCTCATCGTCTGGGCACTCTCGCTCGGGGTGCTCGTCTTCGAGCGAGACCTCGGCACCTCGCTCCTCTTCTTCGGTCTCTTCGTCGCGATGCTCTACATCGCCACGCAGCGCTGGTCGTGGCTCGTCCTCGGACTCATCCTCTTCGCGGCGGGCGCGGTGATCGCCTACATGCTCTTCGGCCACGTGCGCACGCGAGTGCAGATCTGGCTCGACCCCTTTGCCTACTCCGACACGGGCGGCTACCAGATCGTCCAGTCGCTCTACGGCTTCGCCAACGGCGGACTCTTCGGGACAGGACTGGGTCGGGGATATCCCGAACTCGTGCCCTTCGCCAACACCGACTTCATCCTCTCGGGACTCGGCGAGGAACTCGGCCTCACCGGTGCGATCGGCATCCTCCTGCTCTACGCCGTGCTCATCGAGCGCGGCCTGCGCACCGCTGTCTCGGTCCGGGATCCCTTCGGTCAGCTCCTCGCGGCGGGCCTGTCGATCACGCTGGCGCTGCAGGTCTTCGTCATCGTGGGCGGCGTCACGCGCCTCATCCCGCTCACCGGCCTCACGACGCCCTTCCTCTCCTACGGCGGGTCATCGCTTGTCGCCAACTGGGTGATCATCGCCATCCTGCTCGTCATCTCTAACCGTGCACGACGGCCAGCTCCGCCGGCGCCCGCTCCCGACGCCGTCCACACCCAGGTGGTGCGGCGATGACCCGCGCGATTCGACGTATCAGCCTCGTGCTCGCCATCCTGCTGGTCGCGCTCATGGTCAACATCACGCTCATCCAGGTCTTCCGCAGCGACGACTACCGCGCCCGCGCGGACAACCAGCGGGTGATCCTCGACGAGTACGGTCGTCAGCGCGGTCCCATCCTCACCGGACCGGACGCGGTCGCGCTCTCCGAGGCGACCAAGGGCCCCCTCAAGTGGCTGCGCGTCTACCCCGAGGGCGAGCAGTACGCCTCCGTCACGGGCTTCTACTCGATCGTCTACGGCGCCACGGGCCTGGAGCGGACGGAGAACGCCGTCCTGTCGGGGGCGTCCGACCTCTTCTTCGTCGACCGCCTGCAGCAGCTCATCGCGGGCGCGCAGCCGAGGGGTGGAGCAGTCACGACCACGATCGATCCGGCCGCACAGGCTGCGGCCTGGGCCAGCATGGAGGGCACGCAAGGGGCGGTCTTCGCGATCGAACCCTCGACAGGCCGCATCCTCGCTCAGGTGCAGGTCCCGTCATTCGATCCCAACATCTTGTCGTCCCACGATCCCGCGGCGATCCGGGCGTACTACGAGGAGTTGCTCGAGGATCCCGATCAGCCCCTCATCAATCGACCCATCGTCGCCCTCAATCCACCGGGGTCGACCTTCAAGCTCGTCACCGCGGCGGCCGCGCTCGCCTCAGGGCGCTTCACGATGGATTCCGTCCTCCCCGGACCGGCGGAGTACGACCTGCCACTGTCCGAGCGGACCCTGCGCAATTGGACCGGCGAGGAGTGCGCGCCCGGTGGTGAGATCACCCTCGAGCAGGCACTCGCCGTGTCGTGCAACACCGCTTTCGCGTGGCTGGGCAATGAGCTGGGCGCCGACGCACTTCGAGAGCAGTCTGAACTCTTTGGCTTCGACACCAAGTTCGAGACGCCGCTGCGCGCCG